>DASRHD010000251.1:0-10778 GCA_035650695.1 Opitutaceae bacterium | reverse complement strand
GGCGACTCGGCCTGGAGCAGCGGCACGCCCTGGCGCTGCATGTTCGAACCCATGAGCGCGCGGTTGGCGTCGTCGTGCTCGAGGAACGGAATCATGCCGGCGGCGATGGAAATGACCTGCTTGGGCGAGACGTCCATGTAGTCGACCTCGCTGGCGCTGACTTCGAGAAACTCGCCGTCTTTGCGGACAGTGACCTTGCCGACGAAGTAGCCCTTCTCATCGATTTCGGCGTTGGCCTGGGCAATGACCTTGGCTTCCTCCTGGTCGGCGGTGAGATAATCGATCTTCTCCGTGGCGCGACCGTCCTTGCAGATGCGGTAGGGCGTCTCGATGAAGCCGAATTCGTTGACACGGGCATAGGTCGAGAGGGAGTTGATCAGGCCGATGTTCGGGCCTTCGGGCGTCTCGATCGGGCAGATGCGCCCGTAGTGCGAGGGATGCACGTCGCGGACCTCGAAGCCGGCGCGTTCGCGGTTGAGACCGCCGGGCCCGAGCGCGGAGAGGCGGCGCTTGTGCGTGACCTCGGCGAGCGGGTTGATCTGGTCCATGAACTGCGAGAGCTGGCTGCGGGCGAAGAAATCGCGGATGACGGTGGTGAGGGCCTTCGGGTTGATCAGCTTCTGCGGGGTGATCGAATCGACGCTCTGGTCGTACATCGTCATGCGCTCGCGGACGAGGCGCTCGGTGCGGGAAAGGCCGACGCGGCACTGGTTGGCGAGGAGCTCGCCGACGGTGCGGACGCGGCGGGAGCCGAGGTGATCGATGTCGTCGACCACGCCCTCCCCGCGCTTGAGGCGGACGAGATACTTGGTGGCGGCGACGATGTCGGCGCTCTCGAGAATGCGCTGGTCGAGGTCGGTCTTGAGGCCGAGCTTCTGGTTGACCTTGTAGCGGCCGACGCGGCCGAGGTCGTAGCGTTTCGGATCGAAGAAGAGGCGCTTGAGCAGGGCCTTGGCGTTCGCCGTGGTGGGCGGCTCGCCGGGACGGAGGCGCTTGTAGATTTCCTTGAGCGCCTCCTCCTCGTTGCGGGTCGGATCCTTCTTGAGCGCGCGGATAATGGCGCCCTCGTCCACCGCGGTGTCGATGACCCGGATGGTGGCGATCTCGTGTTTCTCAAAGGTGCGGACGATCTGCTTGGTCAGCGGCTCGAAGGCACGCGCCAGGACGACGCCTTTTTGCGCATCGATCGCGTCCTCGACGAGCACGAGGGTGGAGACGTTCTCCATGTCGAGGGCCTTCGAGACCTTGAGGTCCTTGATCTCGTAGAAAAGATTGAGGATGTCGACGTCGGCGCTGTAGCCGATGGCGCGGAGCAAGGTGGTGATGAGGAACTTGCGGCGGCGGCGGCGGCGGTCGAGATAGACGTAGAGCAGGTCGTTGTTGTCGAACTGCACCTCCAGCCAGGTGCCGCGGTCGGGGATGATACGGAAGGAGTGAAGCAGCTTGCCGTTGGTGTGGGGCGCAACCTCGAAGGCGATGCCGGGCGACCGGTGGAGCTGGGAGACGACGACGCGCTCGGCGCCGTTGATGATGAACGAGCCCCGCTCGGTCACCATCGGGATCTCGCCCATGTAGATGTCCTCGTCCTTGATGAAATCCTCCTCGCGCAGGCGGAGCTTGACGTAGAGGGGAACGGAATAAGTAATGCCTTCACGGATACATTCGAGCTCGGTGTTCTTGGAATCGCCGATGGTATAGGAAACGTACTCGAGGACGAGGCGGCCGTCGTAGCTTTCGATCGGAAAAACCTCGCGGAAGACGGCCTCGAGCCCCTGATTTTTGCGCTGTTTTTCCGGCACGCCCTTCTGCAGGTAGTCGAGATACGAGGTGATCTGGATCTCAATGAGGTTGGGCGGTGCGATGACTTCTTTGAGTTTGCCGAAGTTGATACGTTCGGCGTGAGTGCGGTCGGCCATGGATTATCCCGGTTGAGTGGAGTGAAACGAAAAAACGAAGCGCGCCCCCGTAGCTAGCGCGTGCGGAAGCAAGAACTGTACAACAATTTTGAAAAAAGGCAAAGGACAGGCCGCGCCGTGGCACGGCCTGTCCCGAAAGACAGGTAACGGTTTGCGGGTGAAAACGCCAAGCGGGTCACTTCAGCTGCACTTTCGCGCCGGCGGCCTCGAGCTTCTTCTTGATCTCTTCGGCCTCGGCTTTGGCGACGTTTTCCTTGAGGGGTTTGGGCGCGCCGTCGACCAGGTCCTTGGCTTCCTTCAGGCCGAGACCGGTGATGGCGCGGACTTCCTTAATCACGCCGATCTTATTGGCGCCGGACTCGGCGAGGACGACCGTGAATTCGGTCTGTTCGGTGGCGGCAGCGGCGCCAGCGCCGGCACCGGCGGCTGCGCCGGGCGCGGCCACGGCGACCGCCGCGGCGGCGGAAACGCCCCACTTGGCCTCAAGGTCCTTGACGATGGCGGCGAGTTCGAGAACCGACTGGCTGGAAAGCCATTCGATGACTTGTTCCTTGGTGATGTTGCTCATGGTGATCTCCTGAGCGGACTAGCGGCGGCGGGAGGTGCTGCGCGTTTAAGAGACGTATCCCCTAGCCTGCTCGTTGGATGTTTTGCTTCCGGCGGCGCGGCGGACCGCGGGCCGGAAAAATTGCGGTTGATGGTTAAATTTAGGCGGCGGCGGGCTGCTCTTTCTTGACCCGGGCGTCGAGCACGCGGACGAACGCGGCGGCGTTCTGGGTAAGCAGGCCGAGGAGTTGGGAGCGGAGCGCCTCGAAGGATGGCAGGTCGGCGATCCTGGCGAGGTCGGCGGCGCTGATGAGCTTCTTGTCCATCACGCCGATCTTGACCTCGAGCTTCTGCTTTTCCTCGAAGAACTTCTTGAGGATCTTGGCCACGCCGGCGGAATTTTTCCCGCCGACGACGATGGCGGTGGGGCCGATCAGCGAGCTGTCGAATTCGGGCAGGCCGAGGGCCTTGGCCGCGACCCGCAGCGAGCTGTTCTTGACCACGTGGAATTCGGCCTTTTCGGCGGCGAGACGGGCGCGGAGTTCAGCCACGTCGGACACGGTGACCTTGGTGAAATTGGCGAGGATGACGTAGTCCGACTTCTTGAGGTGGGACTCGACCTCGGCGATCAGGTATTGTTTTTCGGCTCTCATGGCAGGCGCGATTAATATTTGCTGTATTCCGTCGAGGCGATGCGCACGGCGGGACTCATCGTCGAGGAGATGACGACGGTTTTGATGTAATGGCCCTTGAAGGCGGCGGGCTTGGCCTTGCCGATGGCCTCGAGGACGGCCTGGGCGTTTTCCAGGATCTGCTCGGCGGTGAAGGAGCGTTTGCCGATCCCGACGCCGATGTTGGCGGTCTTGTCCATCTTGAACTCGACCCGGCCGGCCTTGACCGCCTTGATCCCGGCGGCGACATCGTCGGTCACGGTGCCGCTCTTGGGGTTGGGCATCAGGCCCTTGGGGCCGAGGATGCGGGCAAGGGTGCGGACGGTCTTCATCGCCTCGGTGGTGGCGATGGCGACGTCGAAATCGAGCCAGCCCTCGTTGATTTTCTGCATCATGTCCTGCAGGCCGGCGAAATCGGCGCCGGCGTCGATCGCCTTCTTCGGATCGTCGGTGAAGACGAGGACGCGGACCTTCTTGCCGGAGCCGTTGGGCAGGGGCGTGGTGCCGCGGACGTTCTGGTCGCCGGCGGTGGCGTCGACGCCGAGACGGAGGGCGAGCTCGACGGTTTCGTCGAACTTGGCCTTGGGGAACTTGGCCAGGATTTCCACCGCTTCCTTGAGCGGGTATTCCTTGGTCAGGTCAGCGACCTGCTGGGCGCTGCGATAGCGTTTGCTCTTTTTTTCCATGATAACTCCTTGCGGTGCGAACGTCCCGGGCGGGACTCCCGCGGTGAGTGGTTGTAGTTACGGGTGAAAATCAGTTGACGACGTCGATGCCCATGTTGCGGGCGGTGCCGGCGATGATCTTGATGCCGGCCTCGTCGGACTTGGCGTTGAGATCGGCCTTTTTGATGTTGTAGATCTCAAGCAGCTGCTTGCGGGTGACCTTGCCGACCTTGTCCTGGTTGGGCTTGGCCGAGCCGCTGGCGATATTGGCGGCCTTCTTCAGCAGCACGCTGGCGGGGGGCGACTTAAGAATGAAGGTAAAGGACTTGTCGGTGTAGACGGTGATGACGACCGGCAGGATCATGCCGGACTGGTCCTTGGTCCGGGCGTTGAAGTCCTTGCAGAAGGCCATGATGTTGACGCCTTGCGCGCCGAGGGCGGGACCGACGGGGGGCGCGGGATTGGCGGCGCCGGCGGGAAGTTGGAGGCGGATGTAGCCTTGGATTTTCTTGGCCATGTTGGGAAATTTTGGATGTGGGATTATTGATTTTGGATTGGTCGGATTTTGTGCGGCCCGAGGCTGGCCGGAATCGAAAATCCAAATTCCAAAAGTGGGAGTCTATTCGGTGAGGCGCTGCACCTGCCAGTATTCGAGCTCGACCGGGGTGAACCGGCCGAAAATGGAGACGGAAATCTTGAGCTTGCCGCGCTCGGGATCGATCTCGTCGATCCGGCCGTTGAGGTTGGCGAAGGGACCGTCGTTGATCTTCACTTCCTCGCCGACCGAGTACTGGACCTTCGGCACTTCCTTGCCGCTGGCGGCCTCGATGCGGGCGCGGATCTCGTCGATCTCGGTCTGACGGAGGGCGGCGGGGTTGTCGCCGCCGACGAAGCCGATGACGCCGGCAACCTCCTTGACGAAATACCACGGCTTGTTGATCACCTTGCCGTCCTCGTAAAGGCGCATGTGGATGAAGACGTAGCCGGGATAGAGCTTGCGCACTTTGGTGGTTTTCTTGCCGGCCTTCACCTCGGAGACGATCTCGGTCGGGAGCAGGACCTCGAAGATGTAGTCGTCAAGCTCCTCGGCCTTTTTGAACTTCTCAATGTAGGTCTTCACCTTGCTCTCCTGGCCGGAGAGGGTGTGGATGGCGAACCATTGGGCGCCGGCGGGCGCGGAAGTAGCGGCGGTCATGGCGGGAGGTCAGCGGCGCACCAGGCGGGTGAAAAGATCGACCACTTGATAAAGGGAAAAATCGCAAATGCTGGTGAAAAGCCCGAGGATGACGGTGGCGACGATGACGACGATGGTGGAGTCGCGCAGCTCCGTCCGCGAAGGCCAGGATGCCTTCTGGAGTTCGGCGATCATTTCGCCGAAGAAGATGCGTGTGCTGCGGAACGGATTTTTCATGAGCTTTTGCTGGCAGGGGCGGAGGGACTCGAACCCCCAACCGACGGTTTTGGAGACCGCTACTCTACCAATTGAGCTACACCCCTAATGTTGCTTCTTAGACGACGCAGCCGAGGCCCTGGTGAGAAGCCTCGGCGTATCGCCGAAAACGTTTGTGGTTAAAATTATTCGATGATCTCGGCGATACGGCCGGCGCCGATGGTACGGCCGCCTTCGCGGATGGCGAAGCGCTGGGTTTTCTCCATGGCGATGGGCGAGATGAGCTCGATTTCGACACTGACGTTGTCGCCAGGCATGATCATCTCGACGCCCTTCGGAAGGTTGACGACGCCGGTGACGTCGGTGGTGCGGAAATAGAATTGCGGCCGGTAGCCGTTGAAGAACGGGGTGTGGCGGCCGCCTTCCTCCTTGGTCAGGACATAAATCTCGGCCTTGGCCTTCTTGTGCGGGGTGATGGTCTTCGGAGCAGCCAGCACCTGGCCGCGCTCGATGCCGTCCTTTTCAATGCCGCGAAGGAGAATGCCGACATTGTCGCCCGCCTGGCCGGAATCGAGAAGCTTGCGGAACATTTCGATGCCGGTGACAACGGAGTTGGTGGTGTCACGGAGGCCGACGATCTCGACCGTGTCGTTGACCTTGACTTTGCCGCGCTCGATACGGCCGGTGGCCACGGTGCCGCGGCCGGTGATGGAGAACACGTCCTCGACCGACATGAGGAAGGGCTTGTCCAGTTCGCGGACCGGCTCGGGAATGTCGTTGTCGATGGCGGCCATCAGGTCCGCGATGGCCTTCTCGCCCTCAGGCTTTCCTTCGAGGGCGGCGGTGGCGGAGCCGCGGATGATGGTCGTGGTGTCACCAGGAAACTGATACTTGGTGAGGAGCTCGCGGATCTCCATCTCGACGAGGTCGAGCAGCTCCTTGTCGTCAATCAAGTCGACCTTGTTCAGGAAAACCACGATCTTCGGCACGCCGACCTGGCGGGCGAGGAGAATGTGTTCGCGGGTCTGCGGCATCGGGCCGTCCGCGGCGGAGACGACGAGGATGGCGCCGTCCATCTGGGCGGCGCCCGTGATCATGTTCTTGACGAAATCGGCGTGGCCCGGGCAGTCGACGTGCGCGTAGTGGCGCTTTTCCGTCTCGTATTCCACGTGCGCGACGGAGATGGTGACGATCTTCGAGGCGTCGCGGACGGTGCCACCCTTGGCGATATCGGCGTAGGATTTGACCTCGGCCAGACCTTTGCGCGCCTGGACCGCGAGGATGGCGGTGGTCAGCGTGGTCTTGCCGTGGTCGACGTGGCCGATGGTGCCTACGTTGACGTGCGGTTTCTTGCGTTCGAATGTGCCTTTAGCCATGGAGGGGAGGGAGACGGGAGTTGATGTGAGTGGGTTGACCTCTCGTGTTTTACGTCGCAGAAGTCGCCGACGTTGACCTGGAGCCCAGAACCGGATTTGAACCGGCGACCTCGTCCTTACCAAGGACGTGCTCTGCCAACTGAGCTATCTGGGCAGACCTGGTTGGGTCAAACAACTGAAAAAAGAGTGAAGAACGTGAACGCCGGCTTCTGGCCCGTCAACTGAAATTTCGCCGTCGCCCGAAAATTAATTTTACGGCCCGATTCGAATGCGGAAAAAGCCTGCCGGCAGGCGGGCGCCAAGCCGGAAATCCCGGACCAAAAATGTCCGGAAATAAGCGTCGACCTCGTCCCGGCCCGAGCTGCGGACCAGCTGAGGCGGGGCGACCAGGCCGGCGGTGTTGACCGCCGCCATGAACTCGAGCGGCGCCCAATCTCCCCCCGGTGGCGCGGCGGTCAGCTCGGTGGCAAGAACATCCTCTCCCCCGCCCGCCGTCCGCACTTCGATGAAGCCGCCCCGCGGGGCGAGCGGCTCCGCCGGAAGATCGAGGCGGCCAAAGCCGAGCAGCGGGCGCCGGGGCGTGCCCACCGCCAGGGCGTCGATTGGCCGGACCGGCGGAGGAGCCACGGTGGAAAAGTCGAGGCTCAAGGTGCTTTCGGAAAAAGCCAATTGGGGCCTGAAATTCTCGAAAACGGTGTCGCCCGGCTCGCGCGCCACGCCGGTCAGCCTGCCCGGCCGGACGTTCCAGCGGGTGGGCAAAAAGAGCGGCTTGGGATCGAACAGCTCCGCCTGTTCCCGCAACATCGCATCGGTGGTTTCGTTCAGCCGGGTGACTCCGACCGAGGGCGCGGGCCTCGCCGTCGCTGGCGGCGGCGGCGGGACCGGCGTACGCGAAAAGAGCCAGCCGATAAAAAGCAGCGCAAGCAACGCCCCCGCTCCGGCAATCAACCACAGGCCCCGCTCTTCCCGGCCGCGCCGGACGCCGATCGATCCTGCTTTGGGTGAGTCCGTCATGGCCCACCGGCCGCCGGCGGCTCGTCAAAGGCGAGCTGCACGTAAACGAAGCCAGCCGCCTTGGCCATGGCCGCCAGGTCGGCAATGTCCTGCATCGGCACCGTGCGATCGGCGCGGATGAGCAGAGCCGGAGCTTTCCGTGCCTGGGCCTGGACTTTCAGCCAGCCGTTCAGCCGGGCGAAACTGATCATGCCTTCGTCCACCAGCGCCACTCCCGGGCGGGGCACGCTGATGACCACGTTGGCCGCCGCCGCGCCGGCCTTCGCTCCGGGCATGACCGGCAAGGCAAATCCGCCGGGTAACCCCACCCCCAAACCCGGGGCGAGAACAAAACGCGATCCGAACAAAATGAAAAACAGCACGAGCAGGCCGGCGTTGATGAAATAGAACGCATCGAAACTCGCCGGCGCCGGGCGCAGGCGGGAAGCCAGATCGAGGGGACGGGTGATCATGATTTCGCCTCCGCCGGCTCGCCGGGGACGGCCGGCGCCCCACCCGCCCTCCGGTATTCGATCAGCAAATACCGCATGATTTCGTTGCCCGCCCATTCCACATCCCGCAGAATGGCGCGAACGCGGCCGCGGAGAAAATGATGCGCGAGATGGGCCGGCACGCCGACCATCAGGCTGGCCGCAGTCGCGAGCAGGGCCTGCCACATGCCGGTGGCAAGGGCGGCGGCCGAGACGTAATCGTGCTCAAAGGCCCGGAAGGTCACGATCATGCCGAGGATCGTGCCGAGCAGGCCGACCAGGGGGGCGACCTGGGCGATGGCGGCGATCGTGCCGATGCGGCGTTCGAGGGCGGGGATCTCGACCAGGGCCGCCTCCTGCACGGCGAAACGCATCCGGGCCTCGTCCTCGCCGGCGTTGAGCAGGGCGGCCTTGACCACGGCCGCGACCGGACCGGGCGCCTCCTCGCAGACCGTCAGCGCCTCGAGCAGGCGGCGTTTGCCGAGAATGTTTTTGATCCCGTCGAGAAAATCCTTGGAGCGGATCTGGCCGCGATGGAGGTAGAGCGTGCGCTCGATGAACAGCATCAGGCCGAGCACGCCGAGGAGGAGGAGGATCCACATCATCGGCCCGCCCCGGGCAAACAAGCTGAAGTCAAATGCGGACATGTCGGGTCAAAGTTTAGACGCTTTTGCCGGGAAAACGTCCACGTCGAAATGGCGTTTCATGGCTTGGGCTCCGTCGGCAGGTAGCGGGCCAGCCGGGCTTGGGCCAGGGCGCCGCCCGGCAGCTGGTAGTGCTGGATGAGGAGCCAGGCCTCGCGCGCCTGATCGAGCTTTTGTCCTTGTTCGAGCGAATCGCCAAGCTCGAGCAGGACGCGGCCCATCCAGTAGGCGCCGGTCGCACTCAGCACGGCCGGTTTGTTCTCCCGGCGGAGAAATTCGTCGGCCAGCCGCCACCAGGTTTCCTCGGCCCGCGCCCCCTGGCCGCGCTGCTTCTGGGCCAGGCCGAGCTTGCATCCCGCCTCGATGCGCAGCTCGACCGGCGCGTCCGGGCGGTCCTGGAGGCTTTCATAGATGGCCGCCGCGCTTTCGGCGTGCGCCGGATCGTTGGCCGCCTGGGCGCTGTGGCAGTCGGCCAGCGCCATCTGCGCCACCAGCACATCCGGATGTTGGGCGTAATTGTTGACCAGCTCCTCGTAGGCGTGCTGCGCCGGCCCAAACTGGTTGAGCTTGCGCAGCAGGTCGCCCTGCTTCAACCGGGCATAGAAAACTAGTTCGCTCTTGGAATATTTGCCCACCAGCCGCTCGATGAAGCGGTCGGCCTCCTCCAGATTGGCGTCCTGGCCAAGGCTCTCGGCATTGAGGGCCGCCAGATAAAGCGCGTAGGGGGCGTAATGGGCGTAGGAGCCGGCGGGATTCTTGTCCGCCTCGGCGGTGTCGGCCAGCTTGGTCAACTGGGCCTGCGCCTCGGCCAGGTGATTGTTGTCCGCATCGTAGTTCGCCTCGACAATATAGCTGTAGACCGCGGCGTCGCTTTGCGGATAATCGGCGCGGAGCCTTTTCAATAGCCCCAGGGCGGCGGCCGGTTGCTGCAGTTTGAAATTGGCCTCGGCCTCCTGCAGCAGTTCGAGGCTGGCGATTTGTTTTTTCAACTCGTCCGGCACCCCGGCGCCGCCCGCGCCGCCGAGAGAATCGACGAGGGCCCCGGCGAGCTTCAATGCCTGCTCCGACTGGCCGGCCTCGAAGGCCAGATGGGCCTGCAGCCAGGCCATGCGCACGCGTAAATCGGCGGACAACCCCGCCGCGCCGGTCGCGCTCAACAATCGGTTCACCCGGGCCAGCGCCGCCTCCGTCTGTCTGTTCGCCTCGAGGGCGCGGGCCAGGTTCCATTCCGCCTCCCAGCGGCTCTCCGGATCAAACGCCGGATCGCTGGTGAATTGGTCCGCGAGGTTTTGCGCCGTGTCGAGCCGGCCGGCTTCGATCTCCGCCTGGATGCGCTGGAAAATCAATTTGCCCGCGTTGACCCCGGAGGGGCGCTCGTTGAGCACCGCCGCATAGGCGTCGGCCGCGCTGGGAAAGTCTCCCGCCCGGAAATAAGCCTCGGCCAGGAGCACGCCGAGCTGGGCATGAATTTCACCCGGCGGCAGCGCCGAGCGCGCCTGCGTGGCGTAGGCGGCGGCCGAGCGGTAGCGGTGCTGTTCCCAAGCCACCCCCATGAGCACGCCGAGCGCCGCCGGCTTGAGCGGTGATCCGGGAAATTTTTCCATCAAGGTTTCCGCATCGGTCTGGGCCAGGCCGTAATTTTTGTCGGCCAGGTTCATCTGGCCGCGGAAGAGCAGCAGGTCTTCAATGATGGGGTGCGGCTGCGGCGCGGCGATCAGCGTGTCGAGCAAACGGCGAAAGGTTTCTCGCTCCGGGCCCGGCTGGGCGGCGATGCGGCCGAGCAACTGCAGGGCGATGCGCTGCTTCACCTGGTCGCTCCCGCTGGTCAAAAGTTCGGTCAATGCCTGGCGGCCGGGATCAGTCGCCGGCCCGGCGATCAGGCCGAGCAGAAGGCGGAAATCATCCGCCGTCGCGTGCGCCTCCGGCGGAAGGGCCAGCAGTTGCTGGCGCAGAAGCGACACCGCATCGATCTTCCGGCCGACGGCATCGAGCGCCACGGCGTACTGACGCGCATAACGGTACCCGGTGAGGGTGCCCTGATATTTGTCCACGTTGCGCCGCAAATCGTTGATCAGGGAGTCGGCTG
>DASRHD010000250.1:0-2178 GCA_035650695.1 Opitutaceae bacterium | reverse complement strand
GGCGCCAGCGGCACGCCGCTGATGTACGCTTTTCGCGAACGGGAAAAAATCCTCGATCTTTTCGAGTCGCTCAGCGGCTCGCGGATGATGTGCAATTATCAGCGTTTCGGCGGCTGCCGGGTCGATCCGCCGCCGGTCTGGCTGGAGGCCGCCGGCCGCCTCGTCGACGGTTACAACGCCTTCCTTGACGAGTACGAGGCGCTGCTCACCGGCAACGAAATCCTCATGGCCCGCACCCAGGGCGTCGGCCGCCTCAGCGCCGATCTGGCGGTCAGCGCCGGCATCACCGGACCGATGCTCCGCGCCGCCGGCGTCGCCTATGATCTGCGCAAGGTGGACGCCTATGGGATTTATCCGCGCTTCGATTTTCGCGTGCCGCTGGGCGATCACGGCGACACCTACGACCGTTACATGATCCGGGTCCTGGAGATGCGCGAATCGATCCAGATTCTGCAGAAAGCGTTGCGCGAGATCCCCGCCGGGCCGGTCATGGACCCGAAGGCGAAGCTGCGCGGCTTCCGGCCCAAGCCCGGCGAAGCCTATGGCCGAATCGAGGGCCCGAAGGGCGAAATTGGATTTTATCTCATCAGTGACGGCGGACCCAATCCCTACCGCTACCGCGTGCGTGCGCCATCGTTCGTCAACCTCACCATTCTCGAGGATCTCTGCCTCGGGCACACCGTGGCCGACGCCGTCATCATCCTGGGGAGCATCGATATCGTGCTCGGAGAGGTGGATCGATGAACGCTTTCAACGACAGGCTTCGGATCGCGGTGCGCGGAAAAAAATCCCCGCGCCGCCCGTGGCCTGCTCATCCCCTCCTCCATCGTCCGCCGTTCGCGTTTTGACCATGCTTGGCTCCGGATTAATCAAAGGCCTCGCCGTCACCGTGAAAAATTTCGCGGGGAGCTTTCACGATCCGGCGCGGTTTGTCACGACGGAGTATCCGGAGGTGAAGACCAAACTGCCGGAAAATTACCGGAATTTTCCTTTTCTGGTTTCGGAAAATGCGGACGACCCGATGGGCACGCTGCGCTGCGTCGCCTGCCAGATTTGCGAGAAAGAGTGTCCGCCGCAGTGCATCTACATTGAGAAAAGCAAGGACAAGAAGCCCGACGCCGCCGGCAAGATGCAGCTCTATCCCGCCATCTTCGATATCGACATCTCGGTTTGCATGAGCTGCCAGATTTGCGTCGAGGTCTGTCCGTTCGACGCGATCAAGATGGATCAGGTTTTTGAGATCGCCACTGCCGACCGGTTCCGGCCGTTGCTCCTCGACCGGCAGGAACTGGCCAAGCCCAACAGCTATTTTCATCACATTCACCCGGCCGAGGCGGCGGAGGTTGATGCCCGTCTCGCGGCCGAGCGCAAGGCGGCGGAAGAAAAAGCCATGACCGCCGCCGCGGCCAAAGCCGCGGCCTCCGCCACTTCGGCGCCGCGGGCCGCCCCCGCGTCCGGCGGAGAAAACCCGCCTCCTCCCCAGCCGCCCTCGACGTGAACACGATTTCTCCAGCTGCCGACTCCTTGCTCGAACGCCTCCCGCTCATGCTGCGCGACGGGTTTGCCGGATTGTTTCCGGCGCCGCTGCGCTGGCTGGCCGGCAGCCTGCTGGGCATTGTGGCGATCCTCGCGGTGTTTGGCCTGCTCTTCGCCTTTCTCACCCTGCTCGAGCGAAAAGTCCTCGGGCGGGTGCAGAACCGGCCCGGCCCCAACCGCACGGGTCCCGCTGGTCTGCTCCAGCCCATCGCCGACGGAATCAAGATGCTGACGAAGGAGGACATCGTGCCGCTGGTCGCGGACCGCCTGCTGCATTTTCTCGCGCCGGTGGTGCTGGTGGCCTTTGCCCTGCTCGCCTTCGCCATCATTCCCTACGGGCGGCATCTCGTCGCCGTCGATCTCGACTCCGCCGTGCTGTTCTTTTTCGCCGCCGGCGCCGGCACTGAGCTGGCGGTTTTCATGGCCGGTTGGTCCAGCCACAACAAATACTCCCTCCTGGCGGCGATGCGCGCCCTCGCCCAGCTCATCAGCTACGAGCTGCCCTTGCTCCTCTCGGTTGTTCCGGTGGTGATGCTCTCCGGCACCCTCGCGGCGACCGGCATCGTCGCGGCCCAGGGCGGCTGGACGGGAGGGATCGTTCCGCACTGGTTCGTCCTCACCCCCTGCGGCCTGGCCGGATTC
>DASRHD010000249.1:0-7907 GCA_035650695.1 Opitutaceae bacterium | reverse complement strand
GGCGGGACTATTGGCCGGCCGGCTGGCTGCGGATGTTCCCGTTGGGATGCGCGGGGTGACCACCGCCGGTGTCGGTTTGGCCTTCCTGCCCCTCGCCGCATGGCAAAATGCGCTGTGGGGATTTCAATCCCAGGTTTATTTCGTTCTGATTTTTTCCCTGCTGGCTTTTTTTTGGCTGGGATTGGACCGGCCAAAGCCGGCCCAGCTCGTGATGGGACTGACGGCGGGACTGGCCGCCATATTTTCGATGGGGCCGGGCGAACTGGTTCCTTTTGCATTGCTCGGGTTGGCGATAATGCGAGCGATCGAGAAGAGACAGTTAACCGACCTGGGCCGGCGCGGAATGTGGCCGATTGTTCTTTTATCGGCGATAGTGCTGGCGGTCATGCCGTGGCAACGGACTTCGCCTCAGAACTGTTCGCCGGCGCAATTTCTGTCCGCCCTGAACCTGGCGCTGTCCTGGCCGCATGTGGACCAACCGTGGGCGGCGGTGGTGCTAAACGTTCCCCTTCTCTGGGCCGTGATCAGCCGGCTTTTGCGCCGCCGCCGGGCGGGCACGGGCGAAGACCTTATCATTCTGATGGGCGGTTGGGCCCTGCTCAATGCCGTGGCCATCGCTTGGGCGAGAGGCGGAGATGAGGAGTTTGGCGCATCCTGGTTGCCCTCGCGATATATCGATCTGCTGATCTTGCTGCCATTGGCCAATGCGTGGCTTGCGGTGATGCTACTAACGACGGCGGCGGAGCGATGGCGCAGGTCGGCTCGCCTGCTTGTTGCCGCCTGGATGGTTTTTCTCTTGATCGGCTGGCTGGGAACTTCGCTGCAAACCTGGCATGATATTTTGCAGCTGCGCATACGAGATCGTTTTGCTCCGGTACGGCTGGCGCAGAAGTTTTACGCCACGGGCGATCCTCGGACGTACCTCGGCCAGCCTCGGTTAAATACACCTCACCCTCGCCTCGATCTCGTCTGGCATGTCTTGCATGATCCGCGTCTGCAGGGCGCGCTGCCTCCGTCATTTCAGCCCAAACAGCCGCTGGGTCCGTTGTCCGGTGCGGTGCGGCCGCTGCTGGAATGGCCGGTTTTTCCCGGAAGATAATCGCATTCGTTCCGGCACGCGGCCGGAAGAACCGCGTCGCTCAGTCGGCGGCGTGCGTGAGCCAAAGCAGGGTGGCGAGGCTGGCAAAGGCCAGCGTCGGTCCGACCACCCAAAGAGGATGGAAGGGAACGTTCCAGTGTCCGATGGCCCACCAGACAAGCGCGCACTTCACCAAGATCGCGGCCCAAGCCACGGCCATGAACCAACGCACCCGGCGGGGAGATTGGGCAATACCGATGTGCATGGGCCAAGCATAGCCTTATGGCGGCCGGCCGGCTCCACCGGATTTGCGTTTCTTTCCCTAGTTTTTGGCCGGAACGGGCTCTTCTTTCCGCGGCCGGACTGACCCTCGTCCTTAGATCCCCAGGGGATGGCGTCGGACGATCCATTCCGCGACGGGCTGGCCGCCGGCGAGGTGTTCTCGAACGATCCGCTCGCATCGCTCCGGAGTGACACCGCCGTACCAAATGCCGTCGGGCTGGACTAGCATCCAGGGACCGCCCCGGCAAATGCGAAAACAGGCCGCCTTGGTTCGGAGGGCGGGAATGCCGAGCTGATGCAGACGCGACTTCAGCAATTCCCACGTGGCCAATCCGTCATTGGTGGCGCAGCAGTCCGGACCGACGCAGAGGAAGACATGGAGCCGCGCCGACTCGAGTCCCATTTTTTCAAACGCCGCCGTGATGGCGGCGTCTTCTTTTTCGTTCATGCCTCGATCGTATTGTCGCGGGCAGTCTGGGCAAGGCGCCGCTGCGGTCCTCGCTGAAGGCCTAAATTACGCCACCTTGGGCAGGACGATCACCAGCTCATGGCCGCGATGCTCGGTTTTCATTTTAGCCGCCTGTACCGCGGCGGGAAGCTCGATTGTTTGGGAATACTGGCCCCATTCCTCGGACGTCGCGGAATTTGATCCGGATTGACCGGAGGATGAATGGCGATTGCTGACTTCGACCGTGAGTGTCCGGTCATTGTCGAGCTTGACGTTGACGTCCGAGGCTTTGGCGTCGGGAAGGGCGGCGCGAACTTCGAAACGATCCTTAAACTCGCGCACGTCGAGAGAAAGCGAATAGCCGGGGGCGTCGGGGAAGGCGTTGAACGGCGGCTGCTGGCGAAGCTGGGCCACAGAATCGTTGAAGGCACGATCCATCTCCTGTTGCATCCGCCGCATTTCCGTGAACGGATTCCACTGTGTGGTCGCGGGCGGCCCGCCGCTGAAAGCAGGCGCGGGGTGGGGTGGGGAAGAGGACGGTGCGGAATGGTCCGCCTCGGCGGACTGATCGCGATAAACCATGAAAGCGATGCCGGCGGAAAGGCCGATGACAAGCGTGACCAGACTGATGACAAACGTTTTCATGAACCCTAAGACACCGGCGGTCCGGCAAAAGGTTCCCGCGGACGGAACGGCGCCGCGGGCGGCGCCGGCGGTGGCTCGTCGTTTCAGGAGGACTCGACAGGATAGGCTGCTCTTTATAAGAAAATGAAATCCATGGAACGCGCATACAATTGGCTCGTCGCGGTCTCCCTTCTCAGTTGCATCGTCCTCGGCTATATCGCGGCCCGCCAGCGAATCGAAGTGGTCACAACAACCAAATTGGTCGACGCCGCGCAGAAGGAGCTGACACAGGCGAAAGCGGAGGCCGCCCGTGCGAATTCTCGTCGCGAAGCGGCGGAGAAAGAGAGCCAAAAGCAGATCCTTGTGTTGCAACAGCAGCTCGCCACGGCCAAAGCGGCCGAGGCCGAGGCGGAGAGACCGGCCGCTGCCACGCCAGCGAGCCGGGCGTCGCTGGCCCCGGGGCCGGACGGCAGCGGAAACAGCGGCGGTCCCACCGTCGTCCATCTCAGCGACATTGTGAAAGACCATCCGGAATACGCCGCGATTTATGCCAAGCAGATGCGCCGGAACATCGACCGCATGTATGGCGGCACCCTCGACACGCTTAATCTTCCTCCGCAGCAATTATCGCAATTGAAGGATCTGCTGGCGGAACGCCAGATGAGCTTCATGGATGCGATGCGACTGACGAGCGCCGCCGGTTTGAAGCAGGGCTCGCCGGAATGGCAGGACGCCATGAAACAGGCTTCGCAGGATGTGGATCAGCAGATTAACGCGATTCTGGGGAGCAATGGCGGCGCCACCTTGTCGCAACTACAAACGCGGGCTGGTATCCAGAGTCAGATCGCCTACACCTATGCGCCGGATTTCGCCGATGCCGGGGCTCCCCTCAGCGCGGAGCAATCCCGCAATCTGGCCCAGGTGATGGCCGATGCAACTTATGCCGGAAAGGATCTAACGACGCGACCGAAGGGATACAATGAGATCGATCCCAAGACCGGTCTTACGCCGCACGACTCCCGGATACTCGATGCTGCGGCCGGAATTTTGAGTCCGGCGCAAATTCAGATTCTTCGGACGGACCAGATAGAGAATCATCAAACGGCCGTCATTATGAAGCAGTACAACAAGGGCGGCGGACCGGTCACGTTTGTACCCTGAGGGGAGAAAAGGCCGCCGAGGCCGGCCCTTTGACGGGGCTGAAAAGGGCGCCTCCTCCGGTCCGGCTTGACCGCGCTATTGGCTCCATTCGGGTGGAGCCTTCATCCGGGGCTGTAACTTTTGAGTGACGAATCTCAATCATGTTTGCAGGCGGTTCCGAGGTGGGTTCCCAGTGCCACTCTTCGCACGTTTTCCAGTTTTCGGGCGGAAAAATTCATCACGCAAAAATTCCAAGATTATCGCTCCCAATGAAAACCCATTCGTCAAAACTTCTTCGCGCCGGCGCCGGTTTGGCCGCCGTTTTTTTCATGGCCGCGTCTCTTCCCGCCGATCCGTCGCCTTCCGCCAATCCGCTCGACCGGGTTGGCACCGTCTTCTACATCATGCTGGAAAACCATAATTGGATCCAGCCGAACGGAAATGTGGACACCTCACCGACCAGCGGGATCGAGCAACTCAAGGGCAATCCGGCAGCGCCCTTTCTCAACAGCCTGGTCGACCCGAACAGCCCGCTCGTGCGCGACGTTTCCTACACCAACAATTGTTACAATGTCCTGGCCACGCCGACGGGTAACAATCCGAGCATCCATCCCTCGGAGCCGAATTACATCTGGCAGGAGGGTGGCAGCAACTTCGGCGTGACCAGCGATGCCGATCCGTACAAGGACACGACCGACGCGGGCGGGAATGTTTTCACCGCCCCCAATATCGCCGGCCTGCTTCAGCAGACCGGAATTTCCTGGAAGGCCTACCAGGAGGACATCGATCTCGTGGCCTCAGCGGGAACGGTCAATCATCCGGCCGCGAACGGCCTCACCAGCGCGGTCGCCCCGGAGAACCTGTGGACCGTGCCGCTCTCAGGCTTCAGCGGCACCTCACCCGACTACACCAATCCTTACAACGGCAGCCACCAATACAATTTTGCTCCGAAGCACGACGGCACGCTCTTTTTCACCACCACGAACGGCGGCACGACGACCACCGGGGATTACAGCACCTCGAATCCGGAAGTTCGCCATTACCGGCCGCTGCAGGAGCTGGCCCGCGACCTCCGGAACGGGACGGTCGCCAAGTACAATATCATCATCCCGGACCAATATAACGACATGCACTCGGGGCTGACCGGCGGGTTTACCTACAATGGCATCCACTATACCGGCGACGCGGCCCAGATCGCGGCGGGTGACAACTTCCTGCGCACGGTCGTTCCGATGATCATGGCCTCGGAGGCCTACCGGCACAACGGTGTGATCGTGATCTGGAACGACGAGAGCGAGGAGCAGAACAGCGCCGACCTGACGCCGAACGATTATCACCATTCCATTGTCGAAATGATCATTTCGCCGCTGGCCAAGGGCAATGGCTACCACAACGACAGCATTACCTACACGCATTCGTCCGATGTCGAAACCCTGCAGGAGATTTTCCACGTCGGTCCGAAGCAGGGGTATTCCTTCCTTGGCCAGGCGGCGATGGACACGGCCGGCAACCACGACTACTCCGACCTGTTCAAGACCAACCTGGGGCATGGCCATCACGGCCAGGAGGGGAACGGCCAGGAATAATCTCGGCCGCCGAGTTCACTTTTGATTTTTCCGGGCGGGCCCCCTGCTCAGCGGCGGGCCCGCTTTGCGTCGCGTCTTGACTCTGCGGCCAAGCTCGGCGGGGCTTGGCGCCGAGCTTGAAATCCAAAACCATGAAAAAACAGTCCCGCCTTTCCTCCCGGTCAGCCGGCAGCAGTCCGGCGTTTCTTTTCGACCTCGACGGCACGCTGGTGGACAGCGTCTATCAGCACGTTCTGGCCTGGCGGGAGGCGCTGGAAAGCATCGGGATTAAACTGGCGGTATGGCGGATTCACCGTCGGATCGGGATGAGCGGCGGCCTTTTCATCAACGCCCTGGTGCGTGAAACCGGCCATCACTTGGAAAAGGGCCAGGTGGAGGAGGCGCAACGGGTTCATCATGAAGCCTACGCGCGGTTGGTCTCGCAGGTGCGGCCGCTGCCCGGCTCGCGCGAACTGCTGGCCCGCCTGACCGAGGCCCGCGTTCCCTGGGCAATCGCGACGAGCGGACGCATGGAGAGTGCCCGCCTCGCCCTGGCAGTCATCGGGGTGGATCCGAAAAAGGCTTCGGTGGTTACGCGCGACAAGGTGCGTTATGCCAAGCCCGATCCCGACTTGTTTCTGGCCGCGGCCGAAATGCTGGGCGCCGAGATCGGCACGTCGGTCGTGGTGGGCGACAGCGTTTGGGACCTCCTCGCCGCCCGCCGGGCAGGAGCGCTGGGAATCGGACTGCTCTCGGGCGGCTACGGCCAGGACGAACTGGAGCGGGCGGGCGCTTATCGGGTTTACCAGGATCCGGCCGATCTCCTGGAACACCTCGATGAAGTCGGCGCGCGTATCGCCGAATAATCCGCACCCGCCATGAAAACCTTCAGAATACTCTTGCCCGGTTTTGTTTTGCCCCTGGCGCTGGCTGCTCAAACCCCATCGCCGCCGGCCACGCTCGACATCAATGCGATGAAAGCCCAAAACGCCCGGGTCACGGAGCTGAACGATTTGCTGACCGAGGCGAACGCCGCCATCCGCGCCGGCGACTGGGCGAAGGAGCAGGATATCGCCGAGCAGTTGCTCGCCATGAATGCGAAGCTCATGGCGGACTATCCGGACGATGTGCGCTTTACCGCCAGCCAACCGGATTACTACAAGCTTTTGGGCGATGCCGAGCTCGCGCAGGGCCAGTACGATGCCGCGATCGCAGCTTACGAAAAGGGCGTGGCCGCCGGTGAGGACCTGCTCAAAGGGGGCAAGGACTTCGCGAAAATAAAAAGCGCGGTGGCCCAAGCGCTCATAGCGGAAGGAAACGCCTGCCTCAGGTTGAAGAAAAATCAGGATGCCTTGAGCTGTTACAAGCGCGCTGCGCTCATCGATCCTCATCCGGCCGTCGCTTGGTTCAATATCTGTGCCATCTCATTCAATACCGGGAACGTCAGCGAGGCGGTGGCGGCGGCCGACAAAGTCATCGAGCTCGATCCGACCAAGGCCGATGCCTATTTTATCAAAGGCGCCTGCCTGTTCGGAAATGCGACCACCGACGCCGGCGGCAAGATTGCTGTGCCGGCGGAGGCGCTGGCGGCGCTCAAGAAATATCTCGAGCTGGCGCCGAACGGGCCTCATGCCGGCGACGTGAAGCAAATGCTGGACTACGCCGGTGTTCATACGCCTTAACGGAAATTCCAGCGTGATGGCCGGGCCAGACGAAGCGCCCGGTGGTGGACCGGTCTCATCAATACTCACGATACCGCCGGTCAGGAAAAACCGCTAGGCTGGTATGCTCCCCTGCTTGGCGCCGCGGATGAACCGCGGTGCATTGACATACCCATTGCCCCCATGAAAACCATCACACCCCTAAGATTCATTCCGGCCAGCCTCTTCGGCCTCTTATTCTCGGCTGCAGCTCTGACCAGCTCGGCCTCCGTTTTTTTCCAAAATAACGGCAATAAAGAAGGATGGCCCAATTATCCGCAGACGCCCCAGGCCCACGGCACCATTTCCGATGTGACCAGCCCGGCTTATCAAGGCAACACCGCGATCAAGTTCACCCAAACCTGGATTCCCAATTATACCGGGCGTTACCATTCCGAGGTCGATTATCAGGGTACGCAATTCACCGGATCGACCATGTATTACGGTTTGACGCTTTTTCTTCCCGCCAATTGGGACCCCGCCGATTCCAAAGTTTCCATTCAGCAATGGGCCGGCACCGGTCCCTGGATTATCATGGAAGTGCGTGGAACCAACATGGTGATTCTGCCGCATATCGCCGGGATCACGACCATGGCTCCCTCCACGCCGGGCGTTTGGATGCGGATTGTCACCCAGATCACCGATGATGCCAATGGCACCCTCGCCGTTTGGATTAACGGCACCCAGCGGCTGCACCTCACCGGAAACCTCGTTGCGCCTGCGACCAACGGCGAAGTTCGCTGGTCATGCGGCGAGTACGTCACCGGCTGGACTGGTGTGACGACGCAGCCGTCGCCATCCTACCGCGAACTTTTTGAAGATCATTACCGGATCGCTACGACCCAGGCCGAGGCCGAGCCGGCCAACTGGAACGAAAGCGGAATCTCGTCGGTGGCGGATCCCACCTTCAGTCCCGCCGCCGGCACCTACACCAGCGCGCAGAACGTAACCATCACCTCGGCCACCTCCGGCGCTTCCATCCGCTACACCACTGACGGCAGCACGCCCTCGGAGACTGCCGGCACGCTTTACTCCGGCCCGGTCAATGTCGGTTCAACCGAGACCCTCAC
>DASRHD010000248.1:0-2210 GCA_035650695.1 Opitutaceae bacterium | reverse complement strand
GTGAGAGCCGCAATGATGGTGAACCCAGGGGCGGCCCGAATCAACCGCAGGGCGAACCGCAGGTCGTTCAGCAAGCACGCTTATCGTAGCTCATGGCGTGGTTGGGGTGAACGCAAGCAGCACGTTGCCGGGCATCCCATTGCGCACGCCGACATAGCCCGAGCCGGCGAACAGCATGCCTCCCGCGACCGTCGGACCTGAGACGCTGAGCGAGCCGCCTTTGGCCGCGACGCCATTCACGGTCTTGAACTCTTGGACGGTGTTGTACTCCCAGATCACGCGGCCGTCGTTCGCCGCGAGGGCGCGCAGCACGCCGTCCCATCCGCCGGAGAAGACCACGCCGGGAATTGCGCTGAGGGCGCCTTCCTGCCCGGCGTGCTGGGCTACCGCGGGCGCCGGTTCGAGTTTCGTGAACCACTTGCGCTCGCCATCGCGGAGTTGGACGGCGGCGATTCCGCCGGGGCCGAGGCCGAAGTAAGCGGCCTGGTCATCGGCCGCTCCGCCCCACACGATCTTGCCGCCAAACTCTTTCGTGTTGTCGACCAGCGCGGTGCGCCAGACGACCGCGCCGTTCTGGTCCGGATCATGCGCCCAGACGTTTCCGCTCTTCTGGCCGGCAATCAATAGCGTGCGGCCGTTGGCCAGGGTTTTCAAGATGGGCGACGCGCCGAAGTCATGGTCGGGTCCGAGGTCCTTCGGGCAATTCTCGGGATGAGTGGCGCCGCCGCAGCCTACCAGCCACGCATCGTTTTCCGTGTCCTGCGCGACCCAGAGGATTTTCCCGGTCTCCAGATCCATGGCCATGAGCGCATCGGTGGTTTTAGGAGCCGGCTCGGTGTAGGCGTCGCCGGTGCCGATGTACAGCGCCTTCCGTTTGGTGTCGATGGTCGGTGAATTCCAAACGCCGCCGCCGGCCGGGGCGGAGCGCAGCACGCCGTCCGAGTTCTTGCCGACCTGCTTGGGCTCTTCGGAGATGGTGTATGTCTTCCACACCTGGCGGCCGGTTGCGGCATCGAGAGCCACCACGCTGCCGCGAAACGTGCAACAGGGATATTTGGGATTGACGCCGGCGCCTTCCTCGCCCGAGGCGACCGGCACGTACACGCGCCCGTCTACTACTTTCACCGCGGCGGTGACGCGGGCGCTGGGATGCTCGTCAACGTGAACCTTCCACAGCGGTTCGCCGGTGACTGCATCCACGGCATAGACATTCGCTTTCAGGTCGCCGAAAAATGCCGCCAAACGGCTTTCGGCGTGCGCGACGGTGACGGCGCTGCGCACTCCTGCATCGGCTTTGAAGGTCCAGTATTGACAACCAGTGCCCGCATCGATCGAATAGACGGTTCCCGTGTCGACGCCCAGGAAGACGCGCCCGCCTACCACCACCGGCGCGCCCATCACCGATTTGACGCCGGGAAAACCGAACGCCCATTTCAGCTTCAAATTCGTCACTTGCGCAGCCGGGATCTGGGCGGCCTGCTCTGTCTGGAAGCGGGCGTTGGAGGCGTCCGGGCCCCAACCGTTCCATGACGGGCCCGAGCGGAATGTGGCGGCCATCGCGGCCGGACACGAGTTCTCCGCCTGCGCGAAGAGAGGGCTTGCCAGAAGCGGAAGCCAGAACAGTCCTGAAAGTCGCTTCATATCTTCTTTACTCTACACGTCCGAACTTGCCTGCCTGAAACAGACGATGGTCCACGCGGCCCAATCGCGTCACTAATCGCGGCTTGAGGAGTGGGGTGTGGGCAATGGTGCACAGATATTCCGGAATCGCCCAAACATCTTCTTCCGAAGTCATCCAGTGCATGGCATCGAACCGTTTGAGGTTGACCGGCCGCGAATAATTACGCAGGGTTTTCTCACGGCCCAGGTTGAAATAATGCTCGAAATACGACATGGCCAGCTCGCGCAGCGTCCGGTACACCGGCTCGCGATAGCGAAGGCCGGAGTAGTTGGATTTCGCGATCGCACCCCAATGGCCGTGTACGCGGAAGATGGCGAGCACGTGGTCGTCGTCGCGGACGGCTTCGAAGTCGAGCAAAAGGGGAGGGAAGCCGATCATGCGCAGGGCCGCGGCCCCGAAGAGCGCGCCTTCCATGCAATGGGCGACGCGGTCGCGGAGTACACGCCGCGGCGAATAACACGTGGGGCCGTCGGGCTCCTTGTTATAGCCGATGTCGTGGTCGAGAAAGTACTGGATTTTTTCCGGCGTG
>DASRHD010000247.1:0-2955 GCA_035650695.1 Opitutaceae bacterium | reverse complement strand
AGAAGCACGGCGGCGCGCACAAAAACATGGTGCTTACCCTTGTAGAGCGCGGCGGCTCTGCACGCAGCTTCCATATCGGTAGCGCGTCCGTTGCCGAGGTTGTGCCGATCGTTCGCACCAATGTTCGCCGCGAAAGCCGCTTCATGACCGATGAAGGCAGGCACTACGTGAACCTCGGTAAGGAGTTTGCCGAGCATGGTTCGGTGGAGCACACGGCCGATGAATATGTCCGTGACGGCTACATCCACACCAATACGGTTGAAGGCTACTATTCGATTTTCAAGCGCGGAATGAAGGGCGTGTATCAGCATTGCTCTGAGAAACATCTGCATCGCTATCTGAGCGAGTTTGATTTTCGCTATTCAAACCGCGTGAGACTTGGCGTTGACGATCAGGCGCGCGCTGAAAAGGTGCTGAAGGGCGTTACCGGGAAGCGTTTGACCTATCGACGGCCTCATAAAACCAACGTCCATTAAGCAGGCGGCGAACCGCTTTATGCGGTGGAGAAAAAGTCGGAATCGTATCGGTTAACGGACCCCCGACTCAGCTAAAATCGACGCCACTGCCGGGACATCTCCCAAAGCGACCCTTGTTTAGGGCCGGTCCCACGCAACGCGGGCTTGGGCATTAGGGCCAAGCCGGGACAGCGGGCCTCCACCCGCCCCTTTTGGGAGAGCGACATGAGCGAAATCATGTCGGAGCCAAAGCGCGTGCATGTTTGTGCGTACACGCGGCAGCGTTTGGGCCGTTTAGAGCAAGTGTGCGAACACTGGCGCTCTTGGCCGAAACAACTAACCTTCGGCTTTTGAGCCGGATGGCAACCCGGTATCCGGCAGTGGCGTATGAGTGAACGTTCTAAAATCCTAGCCCTGGGAGGGGCGACACCCGGCTTAACCGTCGGGTGTCGCTTTTTTAGAGCGTCCGCCATTTGGCGGTAATTCTTGGCCCAGATCGCGCGCCAAATCGCCAAGCAAATCCGGATTTTTCTTCATTTCTTCGGAAAGCTCGGACGGCGTTTGAGGCCAGCGCTTACCTTTGGGCTTATGAGGCAACGGCGGCGTTTTCAGCATCCGCCGCAAAACATCGTCGCGTGTACCTCTTTTCCCCATTCGGGCACTGCCATGTGGACGGAGAACATTACGAGTATTGCGTTAGACTCTGCTGATACCTCAGAGTTGCGCCGTCGGGATATGTGGTGATTCGGACTAGTTCACAGCTTAGTCCGGGTAGATTTTATGTGGTTCCCGGCTGGCGCGTCCCCTCTGCCTCCCAACAGGGAGGCCGAGCGCCCCGAAGCCTCTCCATCGGGCCTAGGGAGTAACCTTGCGTGTCGCATCCACGGTCCAACGTGTCCGTCGCGTCGCAAACAGCCGCCTCATTAGGCGGCGACCACCCCGAAAGGGGCAACTCCGAAGGGCCGATTCTCGGTGCAACGAGGGTCGGCCCGTTTTTTTCTCCACATCCAGCGGAGTACAGCGAATCTGTACACCGGACGCACGCTGCTTCGCTACAAACGAATTTTCGGTAGGACCGAATTTCCCACGGAAATCTGGGACACCCTGTCCCAGCTAAATCCAGTCTGTCACGCGCCCCAATCCTGCCATTGCCGCCCGGTACGTCAAGTACATAATCCCCCAAAGGTTGCAAGAACAATCCATGAACATAACGCCGGCCGTCAGGTCAGCAGCATGGCCTGGGCCAATCCAGCCGCAATCCCCACAAGGCAAGCGATGTCCGGGCCGCCCACCTGCAGGACTCGCTTCGGCGTCTCGGGTCCGGGCGAAAAGCGCAGCGAGGCAAGCACGGCAAGTCCGATCCAGCCGAACGTGGCGGCGCATGCGCCGAACGCAGCGACCTGTCCGCGGGGCACTAAGGCGACGAGCGCGGCTAGCGCCAGCGCGCCATAGAGCGCGTAGACTACGATCATCATCTTGCGCCTTTGTGCGAACCGCCGGCTGACGCGCGGGTCGGTGCACATTTGCGCAGCGGCCGAAACGATCACGGTCGCGGCGATCAACACGAAAGCGACATTCACGGCGGCAGACCCTTTAGCCTATGACGCGCCCGGTAATGCCACATCGGCCAGCAGCCCGTCGACGATGCCGTGGAATTTTTCCCATGGCGCTTCGCGGTCGCTCTGGTTGCGTACGATGATTGAATTTCCGGCATAAAATTTTTCGTACAGCATGTGGCGGCCGGCAAATTCCGAGCCGATCAAATCCCACACCAGTTTGTAGAGCTTGTAGCGCGCATCGGCCCGCATGCTTGCCGTGCCCCACCAGCGCTCGAAGCGATCCTTGAGCGCGGGATCGGCGAACAGATCGAGGCTCGCCGGCATCTGCAGCGGCGCGGCGCCCGCCAGCATCCGCAAGGTATCGATGATCTCGGTGTGATGCTCCTGACACCAATTGAGCGTGGCGTAGACCATGCGGCGGTTGGGCGTGATGTAGCCTTCCGGCCAGTTCTCGCATGCTTCGATCTGGCCGTGGACCAAGCCCGCAATGGTCGCTTCGAGCGCGGCGAGCCTGCCGAGCGTTTCGCGCACCGCCGGCACCTTGTCGACGCCGTTGGCCTGACACATCCGGCTCGCCAGCCCGACGACAAGCCCCATCTTGGCCCAGAAGCGGATGTTGGACTGCTGGTTCTGATAGACGTTGGCCGGCGTTTCGATGTAGATGCGTCGCGACCAGGCGCCGTTATTGTGCAGAAAAATGCGCTCCCACGGAATCTTCACTCGGTCGCAGACCAGCACGGCATCGTTCTCGTCGAAGCGATAGCTCAGCGGATAGTCCGCCGCCGCGCGCACGTGGCGCTCGTAGGGCTCGCGCGCCCAGAATGAAACGCCGGGTGCGTTGTTGGCGATCGCCGCGGTAATGCTCTCGCCCTTGCGGCTGTCGTCGATAGCGGTGAGGTTGCCGATATAGACTTCGTCGCCGAAGATCGCTCCGGTCGCCA
>DASRHD010000246.1:0-18461 GCA_035650695.1 Opitutaceae bacterium | reverse complement strand
TCGCGCGTCTCCTGGGCGATTGTGCCGCCGGACTCGGCGACCGCGATCTGCCGCTTGATCTCGTGGGCAATGCCGTCGCGCACGAAGGAAATGGAGTTCAGGTTTTTCAGCTCCACCTTGGTGCCGAGTTTGGTTTCGCCGGCCAGCCGGATGGAAATATTGGCGTCGCAGCGGAGCTGGCCCTTCTCCATGTCGCAATCGGAAATGCCGCCGTAGATCATCGTCTGGCGCAACGAGGTGAGATAGGCGAACGCCTCCTCGGCAGTGTGCATGGCGGGCTCGGAGACGATCTCCATCAGCGGCGTGCCGGCGCGGTTGTAATCGACGAGCGAGTCGCTGGCGTGGTGATTGAGTTTGCCCACATCCTCCTCGAGGTGGATGCGGGTGAGCGGAATTTTTTTATGCTCGCCCATGATGTTGCGCGCCGGCCCAGGCAGCTCGATTTCCACCGCGCCCCCGCGGCAGATGGGCTGGTCGTATTGCGATATCTGGTAGTTTTTCGGCGAGTCGGGATAAAAATAATTTTTGCGGTCCCATTTGCAGACCGGCGCGATTTCGCAGCCGAGGAGCAGGCCGGCCTTGATCACGGCGTCGAGCGCGGCCTTGTTCATCACCGGCAGGACGCCGGGCAGCGCGAGCACCACCGGATCGGTCAGGGTATTGGGCGGCTCGCCGTAGCCGGCGGCCACGCGCGTGAACATCTTTGAGCGCGTCTTGATCTGGACGTGCACTTCAAGACCGATGACGGCTTCGTATTTCATGAGCGGAAACTATTGAACCACGGAGGCACGGAGAGCACGAAGAGTTAATTGGCCAGACGCTTGATGCCTTGTTTGAGAACAGGAACTTTGAAATTGAGAAGCAACCCGACTTTAAGACCGGTCAATTTCAGATAGGAAAGCAGTTGAGGTTCGTGAATGGGCAAAAGGGCGTCGACGCATTTCAGTTCAACAATGACCTGATTGTTCACGAGCAAATCGAGCCTGAACCCTTCGTCGAAACTCAATCCTTTATAGACGACCGGAACGGACTTCTGCCGCTCAACCGTCAGACCGCGTTGGACCAACTCGTATGCCAGGGCCGCTTCATATACCGACTCCAACATTCCGGGGCCGAGATGCCGATGCACTTCGATGGCCGCCCCAATGACCGTCTCCGTGACCTCTGTGTCTTTGTGGTTCAAATTTTCAGAGCTGCGGATGCTGCGTATTCCAATCGTGGCCCTGCTCGTAGGCGCGGGCGATGGCAAGCAGTTCGGCCTCCTCGAATGGCCGGCCAATGATCTGCAGGCCGATGGGCAGGCCGGTTTTTGAGAAGCCGCACGGCACGCTCACGCCGGGCAGGCCGGCCAGGTTCACGCCGATGGTGTAGATGTCGCTCAGGTACATGGCGAGCGGGTCGGCGGCCTTTTCGCCCCGCTTGAAGGCCGGCGTGGGCGAGGTCGGCGTGAGGATGGCGTCGACCTCCTTGTAGGCGTCAAGAAAGTCCTGGCGGATAAGGGTGCGGACTTTCTGCGCGCGCAGATAATACGCATCGTAATAGCCGCTGCTCAGCACGTAGGTGCCGAGGATGATACGGCGCTTGACCTCGGCGCCGAAGCCTTCGGCCCGCGACTGGAAATATAGGTCGACGGCGTCAGCCGCGCTCTTCGCCCGATGGCCGTAGCGGATGCCGTCGTAGCGGGCCAGATTCGACGAGCACTCGGCGGTGGCGATGATGTAGTAAACGGCGACGGCGTGCTTCGTGTGCGGCAGCGACACTTCGCGGATTTCGCAGCCGGATTTCTGGTAGTAATCGATCGCGGCCTGCACCGCCGCGCCGACTTCCGGATCGAGGCCTTCGCCGAAATATTCCTTGGCGATGCCGAGCTTCCACGGGCCCTTCCGCTTCGCCAGCTCGGCGCGGTAGTCGGGAATTTCAGCTTTGAAAGAAGTGGAGTCTTGCGGATCGTGACCGGCAATGGCGCGGAGCAGGATGGCTGCGTCCTCCACCGTCCGGCCAAAGGGCCCGATCTGGTCGAGGGAAGAAGCGAAAGCGATGAGGCCGTAGCGCGAGACCAGACCGTAGGTGGGCTTGAGGCCGACCACGCCGCAGAGCGCGGCCGGCTGGCGGATCGAACCGCCGGTGTCGGACCCGAGGGTGGCGATCGCCTCGCCGGCGGCAACCGCCGCGGCGCTGCCGCCGGACGAGCCGCCGGGCACCCGCGTGGGATCCCAGGGATTGGCGGTGGTCTTGAAGGCCGAGTTTTCCGTGGACGAACCCATGGCAAACTCATCGAGGTTGAGGCGGCCCCAGCAGATCGCCCCGGCCTCCTTGAGCCGGCGCGTCACGGTCGCGTCATACGGCGAGACAAAGTTGGCGAGCATCTTGCTCGAGGCGGTGAGCGGCTGGCCGGCGACCGAAATGACATCCTTCATCCCGATGGGAATGCCGTCGAGCGGACCCCTCGCCTGCCCCGCAGCCCGGCGGGCGTCGGAGGCGCGCGCCTGGGCAAGGGCGTCGGCCTCGTCATAGGAATTGAAGGCCTGCACCGCCGGCTCAACGGCCTTGGTGCGGGCGAGCACGGCCTGCATCAGCTCGACCGACGAAAGTTTCTTCGCCGCGAGCTGCGCGGCAAGGTCGGCGACGGACTGGAAAAAAAGTTCGGCGGCGGCCATCGTCACTCCACCACCTTGGGCACGACGATCATGTGATCGCGCTGGGCCGGGGCATTTTTGAGCGCGATGTCCACCGGCAGGCCGGGTTGCGGCACGTCGTCGGCCCAGACATTGACCACAGGAAAGGCATGGGCGGTGGGCTCGACCCGGGAAACATCGACCTCCTTAAGTTGCGCGATGTAGGCGAGGACATCGCCGAGCTGGGCCGAAAAGCGCGCCTTTTCCTCCGGCGTGAGGGCGAGGCGGGCGAGATTCGCCACGCGGTCGATGTTGAGATCAGCGGGCTGGGACATGGCTATTTGCGAATGGTGCAACCGGCGGTTTTGACGATTTCGTCCTGCACCTTTTGAAAAGCCCCGTTCACTTCCTCGTCCGTCAGGGTGCGGTCGGAGGCGCGGAAAACCAGGGAGAAGGCCACGCTCTTTTTGCCCTCGGGAAGCCCGTCGCCCTGGTAAACGTCGAAAATCCCGACGGATTCGATGGCAAAGGCATTGCCAGCCGCGGCGCGGGCGGCTCGCCACAGGTGGGCGCGAATCTCGCCCGCCGGCGTGCTCGCGTCCACGACCAGCGCAAGATCGCGAAGCACGGGCGGGAAAAGGCTGAAGTCGGCATAACGCGGGCGCGCCGCGGCGGATGGAAGTTTCTCGGGCAGGATGGAAAAAACACCCCCGTAGATTTTGCCCTCGAGTCCGAGCGACTTGACCATGGCAAGATTGAGCAGGCCAAAGCGCGCCGACCAGCCCTCGGCCATGAGGTCGCCCGCCGCGGCGGAGTGGCCTTCCTGCCAGCCGTAGTACGGCCCGGATGCCGGCGTGAACGATTGCTGCGCCAGGTTCACGCCGGCGGCGGCAGCAATGATCTCGATGTCCCGCTTGGCCGTATAGAAGTCCGGCGGCGAACGGCGCAGCCATGCGCGGTCGGCCTCGTTGTGCACGAGGAGAAACGAGACGCACGCCGCCTCGAAGATTCGACCGTCGTGTTCGACGAAGATGCGGCCGGTTTCGAAGAGCCGCGATACCGCCACGCCGCGCGATTGGTTGAGCTTGACCGCATCCAGCAGTCCGGTCGCAAGCGTGGAGCGCAGATGCGACATATCCTCCACCAGCGGATTGGCCAGCGCGAGCTCCTGCGCCGAGGCCTGCGAGATCCAGGTCTGCTGCTCCTGCCGCGAGCGCAGGGTGTAGCTGATGCATTCGTGGAAATGCTGGCCGACGAGATAATCGGTGGCGCGGCGGGTAAAGGCCACCACCGGCGCGTCATCGGCAGCAAGACCGGGCGCCAGCACGGGGCCGGCCGGCACTTTGTCCGAACCGTGGAGGCGGAGCACTTCCTCCACCAGGTCGATCGGTCGGTCAAGATCGTCGCGCCATCTCGGAATCGAAACCGTCCATTGCAGACCGTCCGGCATCTCGTCCTCCCGGGCAATTTTCAACTCGAGGGATTCGAGCGCAGACCGCATTTCGGCGTCGGGGATGTCGAAACCGAGCTTGCGACGGACAAACGCCGGCCGGAGCGCGATCTCGCGCTTCCACGGCACATCGCCGCCCACCTGATAAAGCGGGCCGACGACCTGGCCGCCGGCGGTTTCGAGCAAAAGATCGATCGCGCGGTGGGCCGCCTCCAGCGCACTGTGCGGATCGACCCCGCGCTCGTAACGGTAGGACGAATCCGAGGCGAGGCCCAGACGGCGCGAGGTCCAGCGGATGGACTGCGGCTTGAAATAGGCGACCTCGAGGACGAGATCGGTCGTGGTCGGGTCGACCTCGGCGCTGGCTCCGCCCATGATACCGGCGACAACCAGCGGCTTTCCCCCGTCGGCGATGACGAGCATACGCGAGGATAGCGTGCGTTCCTTGCCGTCGAGCGTGACGATTTTTTCGCCGTCGCCGGCGCGCCGGACGATGATCTTGCGGCCGTCAATTTTCTTGGCGTCAAAGGCGTGCATTGGCTGGCCGGACTCGAGCATGACATAATTGCCAACGTCCACGACGTTGTTGATGGGGCGCAGGCCGACGGCCTTGAGCCGCCGCTGCATCCACTCCGGGCTTGGGGCGATTTTCACCCCGGCGATGATGGTGGCGGTATAAAGCGGGCAATCCTCGTCCATCTCGACCTCGACGGAGGAAAGAAAATGCGGATGCGGAGCGGCATCGGGCGCATGGCCGCCGAACTTTGTCGGCGGATACACCAGGTCGCGCTTGAACCAGGCGGCAAGCTCGCGGGCAAGGCCGAGATGGGAGAGGCAATCGGGACGGTTGGGCGTGATCTCGACGTCGAAGACCACGTCGCCGGCCGGCAGGATGTCGTTGATCGGCGCGCCGAGCGGCGGCCGGCCGTCAAGAATAAGCAGCCCGGTGGCATCCTCGGCCACACCGAGCTCCTTGGCTGAGCACATCATGCCATCGGAGAGCTGGCCGCGGATCTTTGATTGCTTGATCTGGAAATCGCCGGGCAGGACGGCGCCGGGCAAGGCAACCGGCACGCGGTCGCCGATCTTGTAGTTTTGCGCGCCACAGACGATGGTCTTGACTCCGCCGGCCGGTCCGAGGTCGACGGTGCAAACGGAAAGCTTGTCGGCATTAGGGTGCTTGTCGCGGGTGAGGACCTCGCCGACCACGACGTGGGCAAGCTTCGGCGCGCCGGTCTGCCGCACCCCCTCGACCTCGAAGCCGAGAAACGTGATGGCGTGGCAGATCTCGTCGACAGAGGCGTCGAGCGCGACGTAATCCTTGAGCCACTCGAGGGAAATTTTCATTGGAAAGAAGCGAGGAGCTGGAGACGAGAAACGGAAATCATTTTTTGAAGGCGCTCATGTAGGCCGCTACTTTTCACGCAAACTGCTTCAAAAACCGCAGGTCGTTCTGATAAAAATAGCGGATGTCATCGATGCCGTAGAGGATCATGGCGAGGCGCTCGAGGCCCATCCCGAAGGCGTAACCGCTCCAGACCTCGGGGTTGTAGCCGACCACTTCAAAGACCGCGGGGTCGACCATGCCGCAGCCGCCGATTTCGATCCATTCCTTGTTCACCTTGGGCAGGTGACGGGCGCTGAGATCGACCTCAAAGCTCGGCTCGGTGTAGCCGAAATAGTGCGGCCGGAAGCGGGTCTTGGTGCCGGGGCCAAGCAGCGCGGTGAAAATGTAATCGAGCAGCGCCTTGAGATCGCGCACCGTCACATCGCGGTCGACCGAGAGGCACTCCAGCTGGTGGAAGTTGGCCGAATGCGAGGCGTCGGTGGTGTCGCGGCGGAAGACCCGGCCGGGCGAGACGATGCGCACCGGCGGCGGCTGCCGGAGCATGGTGCGGATCTGGACGGAGGAAGTGTGGGTGCGGAGAAGGTAGCGCTCCCCGGGATTTCGGGGCGGAACGTTGCCGAAACGCGCGGTTTCGGGAAAATAAAATGTGTCCTGGGCATCGCGCGCCGGGTGGTCAGGCGGCGTGTTGAGCGCGTCGAAGCAATAAAACTCGGTTTCGACCTCCGGACCGTCGGCCACGGTGAAGCCGACCTTGCGCAGGATGCGGCACATCTCCTCGCGGACCTGGGTGAGCGGATGGAATGAGCCCGGCCCGGAGTCGGGCGACGGAAGCGTGGGATCGACCGCCGGTCCAAGCTGGCTGGCGATCTCGGCCGCGGCGATGCGGCGGAGGGCATCGTCGAGCAGTCCCTGCACTTTGGCCTTGGCCTCATTAAATATCCGGCCGAGCGCCGGACGCTCCTCCTTCGGGACCGAGCCCATCTGCTTCATCAGGGCGGTGAGCTCGCCGTTCGGCCCGACCAGGGCCGCCTTGGCCGCCTCAAACTCTGGGCGCGTTTTCAGTGCGGCGAGGTCGGCGGTGGCACGAGCGAGAAGCGCAGTGAGTTGGTCTTGCATGGAGGAAGAATGGGTAACCACGAATGCCGCCTCTTGGCACGGATAAAGTGCGGGCGGAAATCCGCCCAAGCGGCGGCAAAAAAAAGGACGGCGCCTCGCTGGCGAGGCCCGTCCTGAAAGCTGGCGGCGCCGCGGCCGGCGTTCCGCCCGGGGCGAGTCCGCCGGGCTCGGCAAAGGTCAGCTCTTTTTCGCAGCCTTGGCCTGCAGCGCATCCCGGGCCTGCTGGACCAGGGCGCCAAAGGCGGCCTCATCGCGGGCCGCGATATCGGCGAGGACCTTGCGGTCGAGCGCGATGTTGGCGGCGTGGAGGCCCTCGATAAAGCGGCTGTAGCTGATGCCGGCGGCACGGCAGGCGGCGTTGAGGCGCACGATCCAGAGGCCGCGCCATTCCGCCTTCTTCTTGCGGCGGTCGCGGTAGGCGTACTGCCAGGCGTGCTGGACGGCTTCCTTGGCGTAGCGGAAGAGCTTGGATTTGTTGCCGAAATAGCCCTTGGCGTATTTCAGCGTTTTCTTGCGGCGCTTGCGCGACGCGGGGGAGTTGGTGACACGAGGCATGTTGGATGATTCCTTTAGGTTTGATCGTCGGCGGGTCGTCTCGATTCACCCGCCAGGCGAGGTTGAGGAGGGCGCTTGGCCGGATCAGAGCCCGAAGGGCAGGCAGCGTTTGAGCGGCGCGGCGTGGCCTTCCGCGACCAGCTTGTCCCTCGAAGCGCGGCGTTTCTGTTTCGTCGTCTTGGAGGCGAGCAGGTGGCGAAAGCCCGGCGTGCGGCGCACGAGCTTCCCGCGGGCGGTGAGCTTGAAGCGCTTGGCGACGGATTTTTTCGTCTTTTGCATGAGTGAAGCGGATAAACACACAGGTCGGCGCGGGGATTGGCAAGGGGATTTTTCACGGGACGGGCGCGGACCGGGCCGGCCGTCAAAACCGCGCCGCCATGGGGAAATGCAGTTGACAACGCGGGTCGGTTGCTGAGTTTTTGTCCCTTCGGTTTTTGCAGTTTTGGCTTCCTAGCTCAATGGTAGAGCAGCTGACTCTTAATCAGTAGGTTCGGGGTTCGAGTCCCCGGGGAGCCACCAGCCCGCTTCCGCGGGATGGCTGAAAGATTTTGCCAGATTCTTCCCGTTATTTCTCAAAATATATCTTCTCTATTATTTGATATAGTGAGCGCAGCGTTGCCGGCGTAGCTCAATGGTAGAGCACCTGTTTTGTAAACAGGCGGTTGCGGGTTCGAATCCCATCGCCGGCTCCAGTTTTCGCCCTGCCGGAAAGAGTTTCTCCCACTGCCCGATGGTGTAATGGTAGCACAAACGACTCTGACTCGTTTTGTCTAGGTTCGACTCCTAGTCGGGCAGCCAGGATGAATAATTTTTGTCGCCAACGACAAAGGTGTTTGACAGCTTGGCCGCAATTTTTCCAAGTTTGTCTTTCTTCATCTGTTTTCTTTTTCGCTTTTCATCCCCACCAGCTTCACTTCGCTTTCGGATCGTCCACCGATTTGCGCCTGACAAGAATAAGCCTTCATAATTTGGCTAATACTTCATTCCCTAAAAAAATTTTGATTCTCTTTCACCTCCTTGCTGTCAAAGGTAACACCTTAATACTTACGCAAGGCCCCAGCTGCCCTCCTGTACAAACCCCATCCCCAACCCTTTTCCCTTCTCTTCTTATAAGAGCTTAACTAACCTGAAAACCAACTCACACCTGATATGATCACCCCATCCCTCAACCTGGCCTTCCTGCTCGGCGACGCTACGCCCCTGCAACTCTTCAAAGAAGGCGGTCCCGTCATGTGGGCCGTCCTGGTCGTCTTCCTCGTCGGTTATACCGTCGTGATCGAGCGAATCTTCTTCCTCGCCCGCGAAAACGGCTCCCGCCAGCCCGAGGTGGTGGAAAAGATGCTGGAGAAGGTGGAGGCCCGCGACATCGAAGGCGCCCTCGCCATCGGCAAAAAGAGCAAGGACTACGTCGCCCGCATCCTGAGCTACGCCCTGACGAACAAGGACCTTTCGATGTCCAACGCCTTCATCCGCGCCGCCAACCAGGAAATCGCGCGCTTCCAGCAGGGTCTGGCCACGCTCGATACCGTCATCACCGCCGCCCCCCTGCTCGGTCTGCTCGGTACCGTCACCGGCATGATGCGCACCTTCGGCTCGCTCGGCAGCGGCGACATCAGTTCGGCGGCCGGCCAGATCACCGGTGGTGTGGCCGAGGCCCTGATCGCGACCTGTTGCGGTCTGGCCATCGCCGTGACCGTCCTCTTCCCCTACAACATTCTCAATGCCCGCGTCGAGGCGGCCAAGCACGAGGTGGAGGATGCCTCCAACGCCCTCGAAATCATCATCAAGAAATCCGAGACCGCGCCTCCCTTCCCGCAATAACCCGGAAATTATCCCCGGTCCCTTCCTTTTTTTCACCTCAGTGTTATTTTAACCCATGCATGGTGGAGGTTCCTCTTCCGAAGGCAGAAAACGGGCGCGTATTGAGATCATCCCTCTCATTGACGTCATCTTCTTTCTGCTCGCGACCTTTGTGCTCTTCACGCTTTCGCTGAGCAAGTCCAACGGCTTGCAAGTGCGCCAGCCGGACGCCTCGACCGGTGTCCCGCGCGATCCGAACGGCACTCATACCATCACGGTGATGAAGGAAGGCACTTTGGCGTGGGACAAGGAGCCAGTGGATTTCAGCCAGTTCCTCGAGCGCCTCCAGACCTACCATACCACCGATCCCGAGGGGCGCGTCCTGATCAATGCCGACCAGGATGCGAAGTTCTTCGCGGTCATTTACGCGATGGATGAAGCGCGCAAGGCCGGTTTCCACAAGGTTTATGTGGAAACGCGGGCCAAGCCCCGTCCGGTGGAGTGATCTTATTCTAAGTTTTTTCCTCTTTCTGCGTTTAAGTTAACACCAACCCCTTTATCCATGGCCGGCGGCAGCTTTAAACTCGTTTCCAAGAAGAAGGCGCGCATCGAGATCATCCCGCTGATCGACGTCATCTTTTTTCTGCTCGCGACCTTCGTCCTGTTCACGCTCTCGCTGAACAAGCTCCAGTCGGTCGACGTGCAGCTGCCTCCATCGGCGCCGCCCAACCCGAATCCTCCGAAAATCGTCACCCTCCAGGTTTCGGACGCGGACACACTTTTCTGGGATCACGAGCCCATCACCATGGTGCAGCTGAATCCCCGCCTCGCCAACTACAAACAGGCGCATCCCCACGATGCAAAGATTCTCATTACCACCGACGACAAGGCCCTCTTTGGCCAAGCCGTCGCCGTGCTCGATCAGATCCGTCTGCTCAACTTCGACCAGGTGACGATCGACACCACCCATACTTACACAACCGGCAGGTAGTAACGTTTCATCATGCGCCGCGATCTCATCGTCTCTTTCGTCATTGTCGCCTCCGCCACCACTGCGATTGCAGTGGTACCGGAATTCATAAAAAGCGGCCCGAAGAAAATCGTCCACAAGGAGGATACCACGATCAAAATCGATCTGCCGCCTCCGCCGCCGGTCGAGCCGGACACAGAAGACGTCAAGGAGCTTCAAGACCAATCCACCACCATGGCGCCGCCGAGCCTGGTCGACGTGCCCACCAATGTGCCGCTCGATACCATCAGCGTGAAGGCCGAGCCTCCCCCACCGCCTTCCCTGAAAGTTGGCGGCACGATCAGCGTTCCCGTCCAACACAGCAGCTTTAATGGTGCGCAGATCTTCAACCTTGCCGATCTGGACCAGCCGCCCGAACCCCGCCTGCAGCCCCCGCCACAATACCCGTTTGAAATGCGACGCGCCGGCATCGAGGGTGCGGTGGACGTCGGTTTCATCTGCGATACCCAAGGCCACGTGGTCAATCCCACCGTCCTCAAGAGCTCCGGTCATCCCGAACTGGATCAAGCCGCGGTCAACGCCATTGAGCGCTGGAGTTTCCGCCCCGGCAAACGCGGCGGCCAGGTGGTCAACGTCCGGATGTCGGAACTCATGACTTTCAGCCTCGAGAACAACTGATTCCATGCGTAAGCCCCTTTTCCCATTGTCCATCCTGCGCCTTCTGCTCGCCGCCGGCCTGATCGCGGCCGGTCGCCCGCTGCTTTACGCCCAGGATGACGCCGCCGCCCAAGGCTCGAATACGCAAGAAGCGCCGCAGCCGGACGAAGGATCCCCCGAAAACCAGGGTGGCGGCCGGAATCAGCAGCCGCATGAGCTTTCGGACAAGGTTTCCACGACCCTGCAGAACGTGCAGAAGCTCACCGATGCCAAAGATTACAATGGCGCCATCGCGCAAATTGACGCGCTGCTGCCGACGGTCGGTCCCACCAGTTACGATCTGGCCGTGCTTTCCGCCACCAAGGCCCAGATTTTCTTTCAGAAAAATGATTATATGGCGGCGCAGGATTCGATCGAAACTGCGCTCAAGCTGGGCGACACCTACGGATATTTCGATCCCAAGACCCGCCAACAGTTCCGCTACATCCTGGTCAGCCTCTACAGCGAGAAAGCCCAGGAAGCGAAGGATCCTGCCATCCAGAGCGCTTTTTACGACAAGGCACGCTCCACCATCGAACGGTGGTTTGCGATCTACAAAAAAGACCCGCAAAGCCATGCCACCAGTGCGAGCTACAGCAATGAGTTCGCCCAGGCCGAGGCGGCCTACGCCTCCCTTCTCTTCAATATCGCACTGCGCGATCCCCACAATCCCGACAAGGCGCTGATCCAGAAGGCGCTCGACGCCATCAACGTGGCCATGCGCTCGACCCTCCACCCGAGCGACACTTACTACGTGTTGAAGCTCGCTGCCTACCAAAACCTGGGTGATTTTTCCGACGCCGCCGACGTCCTCGAGTACCTGCTCAAGAGCAAGCCGGACAACAAGAGTTACTGGCAGCAGCTCGCCGCCTTCTATCTCAACCTCGCCGGCATGGCCGAGGAAAAGCAGGACGACGCCGGGGCCCGGCAGAATTATATCCGTGCGATTTTGACCATGGAGCGCGCCCAACAGCATGGCGCCATGAACACCTCCAAGGATAATTTCCGGTTGGTCAGCCTGTATTTCAACGTCGGCCAATACGATCAGGCGGCCGCCCTCCTCGACAAAGGACTCCACGACGGATCGATTGATTCCACTCCGGACAATTGGAAGACCCTGGCCGCGGCCTATCAGCAGTCGCATAAGGATCTCAAGGCCGTCGAAATCCTTAAAGAAGCAGCCCAGCTTTACCCGAAGTCAGGTCAATATGACTTTCTTGCCGCGCAGATCCTTTATGGGATGAACGACACCGTCGGCGCCCTCAAAGCCCTGCAAAGCTGCGTGGCCCGCGACGGCGGCGACAAGCCTTCCGAAGCGTGGCGGTTCCTCATCTATCTTGCCTTCGAACTGCAAAAGTTCGATTTGGCCAGCGATGCGATCGAGCATTACGCCAAGTATCCCGAGGCCAAGCCCAAGGAGGTGGAAAACTTCCGCGAAGCGGTGAAATCGTCCCTTGCCCAGCGCGATCGCGCCAGCCAGAAAATCCAATAATTTTCCCCCTCAAAATTTCTCCCCTATGAAGAAAAGCCACATCTATGCGCTCGGACCGATCATCGGTCTCATCGTTTTCTGCGCGTTCTACATACCCTTTGCCCGACGCTTTGATCAGGATCAGGCGGCAAAACAGGCTGCGATTGACCAGAAAAGGCAGCAGGATGCCATGGCCCAGGCCGAAGCCCGGCGCGAGGCGATCATCAAGGCCAATGAAGACGCCGATCGCCGTCGCAAGGAGCGCGAGGCCAAGGCCGCTCAGGAAAAGGCCGAAAAGGACGCTTTTGATGCCGCCGACGCCGAACGGACCAAGGCCTTCAATGACGAGAAAAAGTTCCGCGATCAGGCCGATGCCGTGCAAAAGCAAATCGAGGGCGAGCAGAAAGCGATCGCCGACCTCGAGCATCAAAAGCAGGAAGCGCAAAAAGAGCAGGATTTCCTCAAATCTTACATCCAGCAGGCCCAGACTAATGTGCAAAACATCAGCAGCCTGCTCGACAAGCTGGCCGCGGCGGAAAAAGCCCGCGCCGACGCGGATGCCGCGATCAAGAAGGCCGCTGCGAACAATTCCTAAGCTCCCGCCCCACCCTTCACATGAACAAGTTCTACTTTATCCTTCCCGTCGTTCTGCTGGTGGCGTTCATCGCCTACTACCACCAGTTCAGCCTGCATGAGGCTGAGATCGAACACCAAAAGCAGGTTGCGGCAGAGCAGCAAAAGGCCAAGGAGGATGCGGACAAAAAAGCCGCCATTGCCAAGGCCGCTGTCGATGCCCAGCAGCGCGAAGCGGAGCAGCGGGCCAAGGACGAGGCCGCCCTGGCCGAGCACCGCGCCAAGTGGGAAGCCAACATGAAGCAGATGGCCGACGAGAAGGCCAAGTATCAGGCCGAGGCGGATCGTTTTGCCAAGGAAGCGAGCGATTTGGATATCAAACTAGATCAGCTGCATGAGGCGCACTCCAAGGCGTCGGAAGAGCTTTTTGATCTGCAAAAACAAATCGAGCAGGCCAAGATCGACCGCCGGCTGGCTGACTTGGAAATTCAGCGCACCTACGACATGGTGACGCAAAAAGTCGTTAGCAGCAATCTGGCCACCTACGCTCCGCCGCCCGCCAAGAAGTAATTTCGGGCGGTTGCGGCGCAGGACCCTTCCCGGCAGGAAAAATCGCGGCACGATGCGCGCTTACCGGCTCATCCTCCTGCCCTTGCTTCTGGCGCTCTCGGCCGTTTCCGCCGCGGGCGCTTTGACTTGGCCCTCGATCAAGGTCGAGGCGACGGCCAAGGGCGGCCAGGACACCTTTGAAACGGCGTTTCCGTTCAAAAACACCGGCGCCAAACCGGTCAATATCACGGCCGTGCAGACCAGCTGCGGCTGCACCACGGCGAGCTTGACCAAGAAAACCTATGCTCCTGGCGAAAGCGGCGAGCTGAAGGCCCAGATCGACCTGCGCGAGCGGACCGGCTGGCAGGAACGCACCGTCACGGTGACGACCGATGACGGCACTCCTCCCACCGTCCTGACGCTGCGGGTGAACATCCCCCAAGTCATCGAAATCGCCCCCCGCATGGTGGTCTGGAGCCAGGATAGCAAAAGAGATACCCGGGAGGTCACGATCACGGCCGGCACCGACGTTGCCATCAACCTCCGCGATGTGGTGTACAGCCCGCAGTTTACCGTTGAACAGATCACCGATGTGCCCGGCCGCCGCTATCGCCTGCGCATTACTCCCCACTCCACCGATTCGCATTACCGCGATGAAATTCTCGTGCAATACGAGGCGGTGGTCGGCCATCCCGAGGAGATGATCGTGTACGCGATCGTGCAGTAGCGGAAAACACGCGTGGGGGCTGTCGATTCTGCTTGCTGGCGGCTTCAAGCCATGACTGGATTTTTCTTCCGCCGGCCTGCCGGCCGGAGTTCCTTTCATCCATCCCGCTCCTTTGGGAGCGCCATTCCCTCGGGGCGTAGCTTAGCCTGGTAGAGCGCTACGTTCGGGACGTAGAGGTCGTGAGTTCGAATCTCACCGCCCCGACCATTTGACCAGCGGCCTCGGGCCGTTTAGACGATAAAAGGATTGAACTGCCGCTCGTTTCCGATCGTGGTCAGCGGCCCGTGCCCGGGCGCGACCACCGTGTCCGGCGGGACCGCTTCGAGGAGACGGGCCAGCTGGGCCAGCAGCCGGCGATGGCAGAAATAGCCGCCGCCGACCGAACCGGCGAAAAGCAGGTCGCCCGAGACGAGCAGTGCCGGCCCCGACGAGGCCGAAGCGCGCACCAGGTAGCAATTATGGGCCTCACAGTGGCCCGGCGTGCTGAAGGCGGTCACTTCCAGGCCGCCAAAAGCCCGCTTCGCTCCTTCGCTCAACGGCTCGGTGCAAGGCACGGCCGCTCCCTCGGGAACGAAGGCTTGGGAGGCGTTGAAGGCCGCGACTGCATCGCACAGGCCGCCGGTATGCTCGGTCTCGACGTGAGTCAGGAAAATGGCGGAAATTTTCTCGATCACCGGTGGCCAGGCGCGGCGGAGAACGGAGAAGTCCGCCCCGACGTCAAAGAGGAGGCCGTGGGTGGCGCCAGCCTCGGCCACCAGGTAGGCATTGGCCACTCCGATGCCGTGGCTCATGCGCAGCGCGTGCAGGACGAAGGGCAGGCCGGCAATCGCCGGCCGGGGATAACAGCCCGCCCCCAGCGCACACAGGCCCACCTCGTTGAGCTTGAGCACCGCCGCCACCCGCCGCAGCTCGTCACAGGTGAGGTCGGAGCGATAATCGATCGCATCGCGAATGCGTGCCGCGTCCACCCCCGCCCGCTCGGCGAGGAGACGGGCGGTCAGCCCGGCGCCGCGGAGCGCCTTCTCCAGCACGTCGCCCAGTTCATCTTCGAGCGGTAGTGCAGCTGTGACCATGAAATCAAGACTACGAGAAAGGCCGCCCACTGCAAAAATGATTTTATTTTTCCCCGGCGCCCCGGCAGCGTGGGGAACCATGGATGACGTCCAAAAGGAAGTGCTCGAGATCTTCAACCGCACGAAGGCCCTCTTGCAAGGGCACTTCGTCCTCCGCTCGGGCCTGCACAGCGGCCATTATTTCCAATGCGCCCAGGCCTGCCAGGACATGGGTGCGGTGGAGCGCCTCGCCGAGCTGCTGCTGGCCAAATTGCGGGGCTGGCAATTCCAGACCGTGCTCGCGCCGGCGATGGGGGGCCTTGTCATCGGCCAGGAAGTGGCGCGGCGGGCGAAGGCCCGCTTTGTTTTTGCGGAAAAGGAAAACAACGTGCTGGTGATGCGCCGCGGCTTTACCTTCGCGGCAGGCGAGCGCGTACTCGTGGTCGAAGATGTGGTCACGCGCGGCGGCCGGGTGCTGGAGTGTCTGGAAATCCTCCAGCGGGCGGGCGCCGCGCCGGTGGGAATCGCCATGTTGGTCGATCGCAGCGCGGGCGCGGCACGTTTCAACGTCCCGACCGCCTCGCTGCTCGAATTAAGCTTTCCGACGTACCCGCCGGACCAGGTTCCCGACTGGCTGGCTCGCCTGCCGGTGCAAAAGCCCGGCAGCTGAGCATCTCCCTGCGAACCGGCGCGACCTTTCCGGTCGATCGCGCCGCGGGAGAATGTCAAAAGGTCATTTCACCTCGATGCGCAGAAAGCGATAAACGCCTTGGTAGTAGACCAGAAAGAGATTCGGACCGCTGGCCAGCTGCTGCTTGGCCATCTGGACATCGGTGACCGGGGCACGGTTGATTTCGAGGATCACGGCGCCTTCGACCAGACGGTCACTGTAGGGCGAACTATCGTCGACATGGGTGATGAGCACGCCCGTCACCTGATCGTCGATGTTGAGGGCCCGGCGCTTGTCCGGCGTCAGATTGGAAATGGTGACCCCCGGCAGAAGCTCGTCCTGGGCGACTTCGTTGCTCAGGGTACCCAAGGCGGCTTCAACCGTCTTCTCTTTGCCATCGCGCATGAAGCTGACCGCCACGTTGGTGCCCGGAGGCTCTTCGGCGATGAAGAGACGAAAATCCTCGATTGACCCGACCGGCCGGCCGGCGATGGAGATAATGACGTCACCACGTTTCAGGCCGGCCTTGGCCGCAGGGCTGTCGCGTCTCACGTCAGTGATAACCACACCCTTGGTTTCCTTGGTGACGCCAAGCTGGTCGGCGAGTTCGGGCGTGACCGCCTCGGCCGTGACGCCGAGATAGCCGCGCGAGACCTTCCCGGTCTCAATCAGGCTGCGCATGATCCGTGAGGCCAGGTTGACCGGAATGGCGAAGCCGATGCCAATGTTGCCTCGCGAAGTCGAAATAATGGCGCTGTTGATGCCGACGAGACGGCCCTTGGCATCGATCAATGCGCCACCGGAATTCCCCATATTGATGGCTGCGTCGGTCTGTATAAAATCTTCATAGCCAGAGACATTCTCGAGCAGGCCAAGATTTTTCCGGCCGGTGGCGGAGACAATGCCCATGGTGACGGTCTGGCCGATGGCGAGTGGATTGCCGATGGCGAAGACCACATCGCCAACCCGAAGCTTGTCGCTGTCGGCGAGGGTGACGGTCGGCAGATGGTCCGCGTCGATCTTGATCACCGCCACGTCAGTCTGCGGGTCGGTGCCAATGACCTTGGCCTTGAATTCGCGGTCATCGGGCAGCATCACGTTCAACTCGTCTGCTCCCTCGACCACATGGTTATTGGTAAGAATATAACCGTCGGAGGAAACGATCACGCCTGAACCGAGGCCTTCCTGCTTGCTTTCGCGTTCCGGGGCGTTGCCACCGAAAAAAAACTGCCGGAAGAGCGGATCCATCGGCACGCTTTCGCGCACGATCTTGGTCGAATAAACGGAAACGACCGCCTTCTGCACCGGTGTGACGACATCCGCGTAGCTGGCGACAACGGCCGACTTGCCTTCCGATACCGGGGTGGCATCGACGTGCAACACCGGCATGGGACGGGAGGTCGCGGCGTCCTTCGCGCCGACCAACAGGCCCGCCGCACCCGCCGCCAAGGTCAAAGTGAAAACGCTGGAAACAGTTTTGAATTTCATGAAACAACCCCTGACACACTGCAGCGGACGAAGGTTCCGCCCCTTTAGGCGTTAGAAGCCTTTGACCCTGAACAAGCTGGTAACGCTCTCGTTGTTGTGAATGCGAAGGATGGCTTCGCCAAGGATGCCGGCGACGGAAAGGACGCAAATGGGCAGACCGCGCGGATCGATGGGAATGGTGTTGGTCGTGACCAACTCGTCGATATGCCGTTGAGCGAGGCGCTCGTAAGCCACCGGACTGAGCAAGCTGTGGCTGACTGCGGCGCAAATACTCCGGGCACCGTTCTCGCGCATGAGCTTGGCGGCATTGACGAGCGTGCCTGCGGTCTCGGTAATGTCATCGACGATGAGCACGTCCTTGCCGGCGACGTCGCCGACGATGCTGATCGATTCAACAGTGGTGGCACTGGTGCGTTTTTTCCACACCATGCCGAGGCTGGCGCCGAGAATGCTGGCGTAGGCCGCGGCCATCTTCATGCCGCCGACGTCCGGCGAGATGACAACAACGTTTTCGCCCTTCAATCTTTCGAAGTGCTTGAAAAAAACCGGCGAGGCATAGAGGTGATCAACCGGGATGTCGAAGAAGCCCTGGATTTGCTGGCTGTGCAGATCCATCGTGAGCACGCGGGCCGTGCCGGCGGCCACAAGGAGATTGGCCACGAGCTTGGCCGTGATCGGGACGCGCGGCTGGTCCTTGCGGTCCTGGCGGGCGTAGCCGTAAAATGGAATGACTGCGGTGATGCGCAGGGCGGAGGCGCGTCGGGCCGCATCGATCATGATCAGCAGCTCCATCAAGTTGTGGTTGGTCGGCGTGCAGGTCGACTGGACGATATAGACATCCTGACCGCGGATATTTTCGTTGATTTTTACGAACGATTCCCCGTCGGGAAAGGTGGAGACAGAAGCCTCGCCGAGCGGGACGCCGATGGCCTTGCAGATCTCCTCCGCCAGTGGCCGGTTGGAAGTGCCGGAAAAAATTTTCAGGCCGGATTTGCTGCTCATAAGATGATGGTTGTGCAGTTCAAGGCAGGGCGGAAGATTTTTTTAACTGCTCTTCCAGCGCCTCCACCCGGTGGAAAAGCTCGGGCAGACGGTTGCGGAGGACGGTGAGCCGTTGCTCCAGCATGTAAGGCAGGCTGGGCGTGCCGCGCACATAGGCTTTGGCGGGAAGGTTCTCATTAACGCCGGATTGGGCGCCAATCTTGGCTTCGCGTCCGATGGTGATATGGCCGACCAGCCCGACCTGCCCTCCCAGGACGACATAGTCTTCAAGCGTGGTACTGCCGGAGATACCGGCCTGGGCGCAGATCAAACAATGCTTGCCGATAATCACATTGTGGGCGATCTGGACGAGATTGTCGATCTTGGTGCCCTCGCCGAT
>DASRHD010000245.1:0-3012 GCA_035650695.1 Opitutaceae bacterium | reverse complement strand
CATCCCCGGGCCGGCATCGTGGGTCCCGACGTCATCCTGATGGACGGCACGCGCCAGCCCAAAACCCGCGGCATGCTGCCCACCGCCCGGGTGATGATGAACCAGAATCTCCTTCTCTGCCGCCTGCTGCCGCGGTCGCGTTTCTTTGCCGGCCTCTACGTCGAGGCCGACTGGGGCCGCGAGTCCCGTGTCGGTTGGGTTTCGGGGGTCTGCCTGGTCATCCGCCGCGAGGCCTATGCCCAGAGCAGCGGCTTTGATCCGGCCATTTTCATGTATGCGGAGGATGTCGACCTTTGCCGGCGCTGTGCCGCGCTGGGCTGGGAAACCTGGCGGATCAACGCCCATGCCATCCAGCATCTCTGCGGCGGTAGCACCCGGACCGACACACAGGTGCTGCGTAACCGCGTCCTGCAGCAGCGCAATTTCATAAAACTGCTCGACGCCTCGATGGGGCCGGCCGGCCGCGCCCTGGCACGGGGCAGTTACATCCTCGGACTTTTGCTCCGTGCCATTCTGCGCGGGTCCGCCGCCCTCGCCGGCGGCGCCGCCACCCGTCTGGCCTTCCGGGCCGACCTGCACTGCCTCGCCGATTTTATCGGCCTGGCCCACACCCTGCCGGGAGAAAACTATGCGCATCGGCATTGACGCTCACATTCTGGGCAAGGGCAAGGGTGGGGTGGAGCGCGTCGTTCACCAGATGGTGCGGCTGCTGCCCGAATTTTTGCCGGAGGAAAATTTCATCGTGTTCGTCAACCGCCGTTACCAGCCGCCTTTCGACCGGCACCGCAACGTCCGCTATTGCCGTCTACCGGTGGCCGATCCGCTCCTGCAGCGGTCGGTGATCCTGCCCTGGCTGGCCCGTCGGGAGAAGATCGACCTGCTCCATGTCCAGCGGGCGGCGCCGCCCGGCCTGCGCGCCCGGCTGATCCTCCATGTCCACGACCTGCTTCCGCTCACCACTCCCCAGGATCACCGCGGTTTCCGCGACGGACTGGTGCGGCGGTTCACCCCCGGGTCGCTGCGTCGGGCGGACCGGGTCTTGACGGTGAGCGAGTCAGTCGCGAGCGAAATCCGTCATCTCTTTCCGGATACGGTACGAAAGGTCGCGGCCATCCCCAACGGGATCGAGACCGGACTTTTTCAGCCGCGGCCGACCGGGGCGGAGCGCGGCTTGATCCACGCCCGGCTCGGCTTGACCGGACCCTACGCGCTTTACCTCGGCGCGCTCATGGCGCGAAAAAACCTCGAGGTGGCGATCCGCGGGTTCGGTCAGATGCGGGAGAAGGCCGTCGCGGCCGGTTTGCCCGAACCGAAACTGGTGCTCGCCGGCATGTGCCGGTCGGACGATTACGCCGCAGGGCTGCGCGCCCTGGTGAGCCAAGTGGCGCCAGGCGCAGTGTGCTTCACCGGTTTTATTTCCGATCAGGAGTGCGTCGAACTTTTGCAGCACGCCGAGGTCTTTCTCGCCCCGTCACGCGGCGAAGGTTTCGATTTGCCCGCGCTCGAGGCGATGGCCTGCGCCATCCCCGTCCTCGCCTCGGACATTCCGGTCCATCGCGAACTCCTCGGCTACGACGCCCTCTTTTTTCCACCGGACCAGCCGGAGCGGCTGGCCGCCGAGCTGCAGCGGCTGCTGGGGCAGCCCGAGCTGCGCGCGCAACTGGCCGGGCGCGGCGTGGCGCGGGCGGCGCGCTTCACCTGGGAGGAGGCCATGCAGCGCATGGCCTCCCTCTACCAAGAAACCCTTTCCGGCCCCCTCGTGGCCGCGTCTGTCGCATGACTTTTGGCGAATTTCGAGCCCTCGTTCGCAGCGACATCGAGCGCTTTGCCGAACACACCGGAATGAAACTTTCCTTCAAGAAGAAGGTGAGCATTTTTTTCATGCCTTCGCTCCAGGCGATTTTCACCTATCGTTTGAGCCGCTATCTTTATTTAAACGGCTGGCGCGTCCTGGCGAGGATGCTGTTCACTTACAACATCATCGTCTGGGGAACGGATATCCCGCCGCTGACTCGGATCGGAGGCGGCTTTTATATGCCCCACACGATTGGCGTGACCATCTTTGGCAACCTGGGCGATCGCTGCACCTGCTATGCCCAGGCGGCCATCGGCGGCGGCAGCGGCGATGATACCGACATTGGCGCCGGCCGGGGCCTGCCCGTGCTCGGCGACAACGTCCTGGTGGGCGCCCGAGCCATGGTCGTCGGGCCGGTTCGCGTCGGGTCGGGCAGCCTGATCGGCGCCAACGCCTTCGTGACCTTCGATGTGCCGCCGAACTCAACCGTCGTTTCGCAGGTCGCGAAGATAATTTGAAGGCCGTATCGGCATATCGCCTGCTTTCCCCTCACCGCTGCTCACCATCAACGCCAGATCCAGAACGTGCAAACGGTAGCTGAACCTCCGATCGCATCCAGGTTTTCCCTCAGCCACGGCGCCGAGATAAGGGAGGCCGCGGCGTTGCGGATGAATCTGGCCGCAATTCTGAAGCGCGCCGCCGAATGCTCGCCGGACAAGGGCGTCCGCTATATCCGGGCCGACGGGACGGAGCGCGTGCAGTCATATCCGGAAATCGTGGCGGAAGCGTCGCGGATCCTGGCGGGTCTGCGGGACGGCGGCCTGAAGGCGGGCGATAAAGCCATCTTTCAATTTCACCACAACGAGGATTTTGTCCCGGCCTTCTGGGCCTGCATGATGGGCGGTTTCGTGCCCGTGCCGATTTCCATTCCGCCCGGTTACGATGAGCCGCACGGTATTCTCGCCAAGCTGGAGAATGCCTGGGTCATGCTCGACCGGCCGGTCGTTCTTGCCGGCACGGCGCTGGCGCCCGGCCTGCAAGGCTTCGCCGCCCGGCGGGGCCTGGACGCCTTTCGCGTGCAGCCGATCGACCCTCTCCGGTCCTTCGCGCCGGCGGGCGATTGGCGGGAGAGCGGCGGCGAGGATCTCGCCCTCCTGCTCCTGACTTCCGGCAGCACCGGCCTGCCCAAGGCCGTCCAGCTCAGTCATCGCAACATC
>DASRHD010000244.1:0-9048 GCA_035650695.1 Opitutaceae bacterium | reverse complement strand
GGCGTGCCTTTTGCCCGGGAGTACGGCGGCCTGCTCGCCAACCGTTCGTTCGGCGGGGCCCAGGTTTCGCGCACCTTCTACGCCCGCGGTCAGACCGGCCAGCAGCTTCTCCTCGGCGCCTATTCCGCCCTCTCCCGCATGATCGGCGCGGGGGGGGTGGAGATGTTCACCCAGTCGGAGATGCTCGACCTCGTCGTCATCGGCGGCCAGGCGCGCGGCATCATCGTCCGCCACCTCGTCACCGGCGAGATTTCGCGCCACGCCGCGGACGCCGTCGTCCTCGCCACCGGCGGCTACGGCAACGTTTTCAACCTCTCCACCTACGCCCGCCAATCCAACGCCACCGCCATCTGGCGCGCCTACAAGCGCGGCGCCTGCTTCGCCAACCCCTGCTACACCCAGATCCACCCGACCTGCATTCCCGTGACCGGCGACTACCAGTCGAAGCTCACGCTCATGAGCGAATCGTTGCGCAACGACGGCCGCATCTGGGTGCCGAAAAAGAAGGAGGACCGGCTGAAGGATCCCGCCGCCATTCCCGAGGAGGACCGCGATTATTATCTGGAGCGGATCTACCCGAGCTTCGGCAATCTCTGTCCGCGCGACGTCGCCTCCCGCGCGGCCAAGCGGATGTGCGACGAGGGCCGCGGGGTGGGTGAGAGCGGACTCGGCGTGTATCTGGATTTTGGCGACGCAATCAGGCGATTGGGCGAGCCTGGCGTGCGCGAGCGCTACGGCAACCTTTTCGACATCTATCACGAAATCACCAACGAGAACGCCTACCGCACGCCGATGCGCATCTATCCGGCGGTGCACTATACCATGGGCGGCCTTTGGGTGGACTACAACCTGATGTCGAACCTTCCCGGCCTTTTCGTCCTCGGTGAAGCCAACTTTTCCGATCACGGCGCCAATCGCCTCGGCGCCAGCGCCCTGATGCAGGGATTGGCCGACGGCTATTTCGTCATTCCCTACACCATCGGCGATTATCTCGCCACCCTCAAGTCCGGCTCGCGCCCGTCGACCGACGCCCCTGAGTTCAAGGAGGCGGAGGACAACGTCCGCGGCCTGGTCGGCCGCCTGCTTGCCGCCAGGGGCCGGGAACCGGTCAGCCATTTCCACAAGCGCCTCGGCCGGCTGATGTGGGAATTCTGCGGCATGGCCCGCAACCGGGCCGGCCTGGAAAAGGCGCTGCAGGAGATTCCCGCCTTGCGCGAGGAATTCTGGCGCAACGTCAACGTTCCCGGCGACGGCGGCTCGCTCAACCAGTCGCTCGAACGCGCCGGTCGCGTCGCCGATTTTCTTGAGCTCGGTGAACTGCTGTGCCTCGACGCGCTCGAGCGCGAGGAGAGCTGTGGCGGACATTTCCGTGAGGAGCACCAGTATCCCGACGGCGAGTGCAAGCGTGATGACGAGAAATTCGCCCATGTTGCCGCCTGGGAATACCAGGGCGCCGGGCGGAAGCCGCTGCGTAACACCGAGCCGCTCAACTACGAATTCGTGCACATGAGCTTGCGCAATTACAAATAACCGCCGGCGGGCATATCTCAATTTGTGACATCCTCACCCACATCGGCCGAACGGCGCACCAAGCTGACGGGTCCGTCCGCTCCTAGTGAACGGACCGAGGCGCGCCTTTATTCGCTTCGTGGCCGCGACCACGAGACCGGCTTCCGCCCCGCGCTCAAGCCGGCCCCGGGCAAGAAAACCTAACGTCCTTATTCCATGGCCGCCGAGAATTCCCTCCAAACCATTTCCGTCACCTTGCGCGTCTGGCGCCAGGCGGGGCCGGACGCGCCCGGACGTTACGTCGAATATCCGGCGGGGAACCTCAATCCCAACATGTCCTTTCTCGAAATGCTCGACGTGGTGAACGACGGGCTGACGGAGAAGGGCGAGGATCCGATCGCTTTTGCCCACGACTGCCGGGAGGGCATCTGCGGCACCTGCTCGCTGGTGATCAACGGCAAGCCGCACGGCCCGCACCGCGGCGTGGCCAGCTGCCAGACCTATCTGCGCAGCTTCCGCGACGGCGACGTCATCACCGTCGAGCCGTTTTGCGCCCGGCCGTTCCCCGTCGTCAAGGACCTCGTCACCGACCGCCGGGCCCTGGACAAGATCATCCAGGCCGGCGGCTTCATCACCGCGCGGACCGGTTCGGCGCCCGATGCCAACGCCATTCCCGTGCCGAAGGCCGACGCCGATCTGGCGATGGACGCGGCCCAGTGCATTGGCTGCGGTGCGTGTGTGGCGGCCTGCCGGAATGCCAGCGCCATGCTCTTTGTCGCCGCCAAGGTCTCGCATCTCGGACTTCTCCCGCAGGGCCAGGCGGAGCGCGACCGGCGCGTGCTCGCCATGGTCAAGACGATGGACGAGCTCGGCTTCGGCAACTGCACCAATCAGTATGAGTGCAGCGCGGCCTGCCCGAAGCTGATTTCACAGGATTTCATCGCGCGGATGAATCGCGATTATTACAAGGCCGGCTGGCGTGCCGCCTTCCGGCCCGATCCGGCCACTGCCGGCGGCGGCGCGGGCTGAAATTTTGGCGCCCGGCGCCTTGCTCAAAACATCGTCAGCGCCTTGGCGCTTTCGATGATGATCCAGGCACTGCCCGCGCCGATGGCGATGAGCAGCGCGGCCCGGGCCAGCTTCCGCCGGCGCATCTGCGCCTCGTGACGGTCGACGTGGCGGGCTCGATAGCAGCCGGTTTCAGTTATGAAACTGATGAAAAGCGAGTTGCGGATCGGAGTGGTCGCAATCCGGGTGTTGTCCACGGAGCCGAATCGGATCGCTGGACGGTGAAGCCAATTTTTGAATACGCGAACCACGCTCTCGGTAATTGAAAATAAGAGTCGTTTTTTCAAGGTGAAATCCATTATATCGGCCATTTTTGACGCCTTTTTCCCACGCATGCATCACTTCCGCTATCTCGATCATCATCTTCATTGCGAATCGGTTGATTTGGCGGCCGTTGCACGCCTCTACGGCACGCCGACTTACGTTTATAGTGGTGCCACCATTACAAATAATTACCAACGTTTGAGCCGGAGCCTGGCCGGGCTGGACGCGCGCATCTGTTTCGCGGTCAAGTCCAATTCCGCCCTCGCGGTTCTGCGTCATTTTCTCAATCTCGGCGCGGCCTTCGATTTGGTCAGCGGCGGTGAAATCCGCCGGGTGCTCGCCGCCGGCGGCGACGTCCGGTCCAGCGTTTTTGCCGGCATCGGCAAGCGGGAGGACGAGATCAAGCTCGCCCTGGAGAACGGCGTCCATGCCTTTCACGTCGAAAGCGAGCCCGAACTCGCACGGATCAACCACGTCGCCGGCACGCTTGGGGTCAAGGCCGCCATCGCCATCCGGATCAATCCGGACGTCGATGCACAGACCCACGCTAAGATCACCACCGGCAAGAGTGAGAACAAGTTCGGCATTCCGCTCAAGCACGCCGTCGCCGCCTACGAGGCCGCGGCCAAGCTCAAGCACATCGAAGTGCGCGGGCTGCAGATGCACATCGGTTCGCAGCTGACCAGCGTGTCGCCCTTCATCGAGGCGGTGGAAAAGGTTGTGCCCTTCGCCGCCGAACTGAAGGCCAGGTTCGGCATCCGCTATTTTTCCATCGGCGGCGGCATCGGCATCGTCTACCGCGACGCGCTGGCGAGCGGCGCGCCCGAGTGGTGGGACGCCCAGCCGGCCGCGCAGCGCCCGCTCACGCCCGAGGCCTATGGCGCGGCGCTGGTGCCGCTGCTCCAGCCGCTCGGCCTCCAGATTCTGCTCGAGCCCGGACGTTTCCTCGTCGGCAACGCCGGCATCCTGCTCGCGCGGATCGAGCACCTCAAGCGCGGCGCGAACCGGAATTTTCTCGTCGTCGACGCGGCGATGAACGACCTCGTGCGTCCGGCGATGTACGACGCCTACCATGAAATCGTGCCGCTCCATCGCGACACCTCGCGGCGGGCGCTGGTGGCGGACGTGGTCGGGCCGGTTTGCGAGAGCGGCGATTGCTTTGCCCGCGACCGCTCGCTTCAGGAACTGGGCGAGGGTGAATTCATTGCCTTCCTCAGCGCGGGCGCCTACGGCTATGTCATGGCCAGCCGGTACAACACGCGCCCGCTGCCCGCCGAGGTGTTCGTGCAGGGAAGCGCCTTCGAGCTGGTGAATGCGCGCGAAACGTTCGAGCAGATGACGGCGGGCGAGCGCATCCCCCCGTTTTTGAAGTGAAAACCACCACCCACACGCTGCGCCGCCTGAAAGGCCAGACGCCGATCGTCGCCGTCACCGCCTACGACACGCTGACGGCGCGGCTCGCCGGCGAGGCCGGCGTCGACGTCATCCTGGTGGGCGACTCGGTGGGCGACAATCTGCTCGGTTTCGAAAACACCATCCCGGTGACGCTGGAAATGATGGTGCATCACACCGCGGCGGTGGCGCGGGCCAAGCCGGAGGCGCTGGTGGCGGCGGATGTGCCTTTTGCCGAGGCGCATTTCGATTTTGAGCGGGTGTTGCGCGCCTGCCAGCGGCTGATGCAGGATGCCGGCGCCGAGGCGGTGAAGATCGAGGGCGGATCGGCCCTTGCGCCGCAGGTGGCGCGGCTGGTCGAGGCCGGCGTGCCGGTCTGGGGCCATATCGGCCTCAAGCCGCAGCACGTCCGCACCCTCGGCCGCTACAAGCGCTTCGGCGCCGAGGCTGCCGAGGCCGAGCGGATGCTGGCTGACGCGCTGGCGCTGGAAAAAGCCGGCGCCTTTGCCCTGCTCCTGGAAATGACCGAGCCCAATCTGGCGCGCACCATCACCGAGACGGTGCGCATCCCGACCGTCGGCATCGGCTCGGGCCCGCATTGCGACGGGCAGATTCTGGTCTGCGTCGATCTGCTCGGCCTCGCGCCGGGGCACGCACCGGGTTTTGCCCGCGCCTTCGCCCACGCGGGGGAAGAAATGAAAAAAGGTTTCGGCGCCTACGCCGCCGCGGTGCGGGCGAAAAAATTTCCCGAATAAGCTTTGCCAAACCGGACGCCGGTGCAGAGTTTTTTTGCATGAACGTCGCAGTCATCGGCGCCGGCGCATGGGGCACGGCCTTCGCCCTGCACCTCATCCGCCTCGGCCATACGGTCACGCTCGTGCCGCGACGTTTTGAGCAGGCGCTGGCGCTGTCGTCGGCGCACGAAAACGCCGACTACCTGCCCGGCGTGGCGCTCCCGCCCAGCCTGCAGATCGGCCACGAGCTGGCCCCGGTTTTGATGGAGGCGGAAGTGGCGCTGCTGGCCTGTCCGGCGCAGGCGGTGCGCGAAACCTGCCAGCGGGTGCAGGCGGGCCTCGGGCTGGCCCGCCAGCTTCAGCTGGTGATCAGCCTGGCCAAGGGCTTGGAACTCGGCACCCATCTGCGGCCGTCGCAGATCATTGCCACGATGCTTCCCGGTCGCCTGGCCTGCGCGCTCACCGGCCCGACCAACGCCGCCGAGGTGGCGCGGGGCCAGCCGGCCGCGATGGTGCTGGCAACGGCGGACGACGGCGGGAGGCTCGGACCGGTCCAGGCGGCGTTGAGCGGGCCGACGCTGCGGGTCTATACCAGCGACGATCTTGCCGGGGTGGAGTTTGGCGGCTGCCTCAAGAACATTTATGCCATTGCCGCCGGCTGCTGCGACGGCCTGCGCCTAGGTTACAATGCCAAGGCGGCGCTGCTCACCCGCGCCCTTACGGAAATGGTCCGCGTCGGCACGGCACTGGGCGCGCGGAGCGAAACCTTTTACGGCCTGAGCGGCTTCGGCGACCTGGTCGCGACCTGCCACGCCGATTGGAGCCGCAACCGCGAATTCGGCCAGCGGATCGGGGAGGGCCGTACCGCCGCCGAACTGATGGCCGGCCGGCGCACGGTGGTCGAGGGTTACCAGACCACGCAATCGTTCGCCGGTCTGTGCGCCGAGCGGCAGATCGACGCGCCGATCCTGCGCGAAGTCCACGCCATCTTGTTCGAGGAAAAGAAACCGGCCGCCGCGCTGACCTCGCTGATGACCCGCGAGCTGAAGCGCGAGCGGTAGGCCGGGCGCCGGCTCAAGCGGGTCCGCCTCAGCGTTTGTTTTGCTCGATCGAGCTCACCTTGCCGTTCACAAACGTGACGCGGATGTTGTCCTCTTCCTGTTCGGAATAGACCGGGGAGCTCACCGGTTCATAATAAATGTGGTAAAGATGCGTTCCGGGATCGAAGAACACGATCCGTCGGTAACCGACATGGGCCATGCCTTCGTACTGCTCGTAATAGGTTTTGTAAACCCAGACGCTTTGCTGGCCTTTCGCATTGGTGATTTCATGGCGTTCGTCGGGAGTGCCCAGCGCGATATAAACCATGTCCGGCGTATAGCCGACCTCGACGATGCCCTGGCGCAGCTTGCCCTGGGTCACCGGATCGAGGCGATCGAAGGCGTACTGTTTTTCGCGAATGCGGCTGTCAATCGTGTTGCAGCCGGCCAGGGCGAGCAGGAGAACGGCGAGCAAAAGGCAAAGCAGACGGGGCATGACGGGGACTTTGACCCTTTTTTACTCGAATGGTGCCGCGCTTTGCGACTTGGCGGCGATGGCGCAGAGAAAGGCAATGATGAGCGGATGCGGCTCCTTCAGCAGGGCACTGCGTTCCGGCTGAAAGAGGGTGCCGAAAAAGAATGGATGAGTCGGCAGCTCAAAGGCATGCGGCTCGCCCGCGGGGTCAAAGGCGGCGAAGCGCAGGCCGCCGGACTCGAGTCGCCCGCGCCATGCCGGAGTAAAGCCGTAGCTGCAGTGATAAATTTCATGAGTGGTGTCGCGCCGGTAAATTTCCTGCAGGCGGCTGCCCGGCGCCAGTTCGAGGCTGCCGGTCGTTTCGATCAAAGGTCGGGCGAGCGGCGTGATGACGAGCGACCGGCCGGCGGTGGGGTTGGTCTCGGCATGGTCGGCGGCGGCGATGCCGCAAACGTTGCGCGCGAACTCGATCAGGGCGTGCTGGAAACCTCCGCAGGTACCGAGAAACGGCCGGCGGCTTTCCCGCACAAACCGGATGGCGGTAAGAACGCCGGGCATACTGACATAAGGACTGCCCGGCACGGCCCAGACGGCGGAAAAATTGGCCAGGTTGTGCGCCGCTGCCTTGATTTCCCCCGTCGGAATCCATTGCCATTCCGCCTTCATGTGCGCGGCGCCGGCGGCCAGCTCCAGCGCCCGCGGAATGCACCGATGGGCGATGCTGTCGGATGAATGATCACCGACGAGCGCGATGGAAGCGGATCTCATGGGGGCAGATATTTTTTTCGCCGCGAAAGGGCGGGGTAGGGCAACTACCACTTGAACGATATCCGCCGGCGACGAACTTGCAATGACCGGTGATTGGGCTGCAGGTGCCATTTCTTGTGCCGCAAATCGCAGAAACGGCTGGCCGGTGGGCGGCGGCGGCCAGGCCGCCACGGGGGGATTTATGCGTCGTGGGGCAGAGGCGGTTCTGTCAGCCGACAAATGCGCCAGTCGGGCAAGACCGTGGCGCCCAACGACCGGTAGAAGGCTTGGGCCGGTTCGTTCCAGTCCAGCACACTCCACTCCATCCGGCCGCAGCCGCGTTGCCGCGCCAGACCAACGATGTGGACCAGCAACGCCTTGCCGATGCCGCGCCGACGGAATTGCGGCCGCACATACAGGTCCTCCAGGTAGAGGCCGGGCTTGGCCAGAAACGTCGAATAGGTCGGAAAATAAACCGCAAAACCGGCCGCCGCCCCGTCCTCGGCCGAGGCGAGCAGACATTCCGCCGCGGCCGGCCCGCACGACGGGAAGAGGGTGGCGCGAAGCTTTTCCTCCGTGGCTTCGACCTGTCGGGAAAGCTTTTCGTAAGCGGCCAGTTCGCGAATAAGTTGGAAGAGGGTCGGCACGTCCTCGACGGTGGCGGAGCGGATATTATGCGGCATGGCAGAAGACGGTGGCGCGCGGTTTTTTGTAAGGTCAATTTGTTTGCGTCTCGACAAAGTTGCGCGGGAACGATTCGGTGAAGACAAATATCCCGGGAGTAAATGGCGATTCCAACTTCGCAGCTTGCGCAATGCATGCATTTCGCCGCGGCTTCACCGATGCTGGCAGGCTTGCGCCTCGCCGCCTGGCAAGGCCCGCCGGAGGCCAGCATTCCCTGGCTGGAATGGCTGGTCAGCGCTTTCGGCGCGGCGCTCGTCGTCACTTTTATCGTATTGGTTTTCAACCGACGCTTGCAGCGGAAAGTCGAGCAGCGCACCCGTGAGCTGCGCGCATCGGAGGAACGCCACCGCCGGCTGATGGAGCAGGCGAGCGACGCGATCGTGGTCGTTGATGCTTCCACCGGCCTGCTCGTCGAGGTCAACCGCTCGACCACCGAATTGCTGGGGCAAAGCGAGGCCGAGCTGGTCGGACGGCCGCACACCCTCCTTTACGGGAGCGAGGACGCAACCGAGCGGCAGCGAAGCTTCCTCGAACATGTGCAAAAAGGCGGGCACCGGGAGGCGGAGGTGATGCTGCAGCATCGCGACGGCAACTCCATCCCGGTGGAGATGCGCGCCTCCCGTATCGAGGCGGGCGGCCGGAATTATGTCCAGGCGATCATCCGCGACCTGCGTCCGCGCCGGGCCGCGGAGGAGGCGTTGCGTGCCAGCGAGGAGCGTTACCGCACGCTTTTTGAAAGTGCGGTCGAGGGCGTCTACGAATCCACGCCGGAAGGCCGCTTCCGCACGGTCAACCCGGCCCTGGCCCGCCTGCTTGGTTTTGCCAGCGCCGGCGACATGATCGCCCACTACCAGCATATCGCCCGCGATCTTTATCTCGAGCCCGACCGTCGCACGGAGTTTTTCCGGGCCCTCGACCACGGCGATCAGGTGGTGGATTTTGAATCGGAAGTACGCTGTCGGGACGGCTCAACCAAATGGATCACGGAAAATGGCCGCGCCGTGCGCGACGCCGATCACCGCCTGCTTTACTTCCAGGGTTTCGTCAATGACGTGACCGAGCGTCGGCGGGCCGAGGCCGCCCTCGCGGGCGAACGCGAACGCCTGAGCGTGATGTTGCGCGCCATGGCGGAAAG
>DASRHD010000243.1:0-4127 GCA_035650695.1 Opitutaceae bacterium | reverse complement strand
CCGTCGAGCTCGCGTCCGGCCACGCCCCCTCGCCCGCCGCCTGAGCGGGACTTCAGGCGGCTTCGTCGGCCGCCACCGCACGGTTCCGTCCACGCGCCTTCGCGGCGTAAAGCGCCTTGTCGGCGGCCGCCAGCAGCGCCTCGGCCGAGTTCGCGTCCTGTGGCATCACCGCCACGCCAAAGCTCATGGTCATGCGCAAGCCCGGGCCGCCGTTGAGCGCGACGGGAGCGCGCTCCAGCGCCGCGCCCGCCCGCCGCGCCGCATCGAGCGCCGCGGCGCGATCCGTTTCCATCAAGATCATGGCCAGCTCCTCGCCGCCGAAGCGGGCCAGCCGGTCGACCGAGCGCAGCCCTTCCGTCAGACGCCGCGCCACTTCGCGCAGGACCGCGTCTCCGGCCTGGTGGCCGTGGGTGTCGTTGACCTCCTTGAAATGGTCGATGTCGCCGAGGATGAGGGCGAACGGCCGGCCGAAGCGTTGCGAGCGCTCAGCCTCCTCGGCCAGCAGGCGGTCGAATTCGCGCCGGTTGAGCAGGCCGGTCAACTGGTCATGCGTGGCCAGCTCGCGCAGGGCGTCAAGCGTTTCGCCAAGCTTCAGCGCATAACGCAGCGAACGCTCCAGCATGCGCGGCGTGATCTCGCCCTTCACCAGATAATCGAGGGCGCCCGCATGCATCGCCTGGATGTCGATGTTTTCCGAGGCTTCCGCGGTCAGAAAAATAATCGGGGTGCGGCAGCCGCCAGCAACGGCTTCGCGGATCAGTTCCAGGCCGTCGCGCACGCCCAGCTGATAGTCGAGCAGGCAGGCGCTGTAGCCGCCGCCGAGAAGCCGGGCGAGCCCCTCTTCATACGTGTCGGACCAATCAAGCTCGTATTGCCCGGCGCGGAAATTTCTGAACTGCGCCTGGGTGTAGCGGAATTGCAGGCGGTCGTCGTCGATCAGCAAGATCCTTCGCGGCATGCGGGAGGTCTAGGCGCGCCGCGCGCCCGCCGCAAGGTCAGATGCACGGTTGAACAGCTGGGGCGCTATCTGGGAGCGCGCCGCGAGGTTTTCCTGGATGACATTGACCAGCGCGCTGCCCACGACCACGCCGTCGGCGTGGGCCGCAACCTCCGCCACCTGGGCGCGGGTGGAAAGCCCGAAGCCGACCACGACGGGAAGCTTCGTGTGCTCCTTGATTTGCGCGACGGCGGCGGGAATGCCGGCCGCCAGCTGATCGCGCGCGCCGGTCACGCCCTCGCGCGAAACATAATAAATGAAACCGGTGGTGGCGGCGCAGATTTTTTTCAGGCGCGCCGGCGGCGTGGTCGGCGCCACGATAAAGACCGCCGCGAGATCGTGGGCCTTGCAAGCGAGTAGCAGTTCGCCCGCTTCCTCCGGGGGCAGATCGAGCACCAGCAGGGCATCGATGCCGGCCTGTTTGGCGGCGTAGGCATAGGCGCGCACCCCGGGCGCAAAAACCAGATTGTAATAAGTGTAGAGGACCAGCGGGGCCGAAGTGCCGGCCCGCACCATCCGGGCCAGGTCGAAAACGCGCGCCGTGGTCATGCCCGACTCCAGCGCCCGCTGGGCGGCGAGCTGGTTGGTGAGCCCGTCGGCGAGCGGATCGGAGAACGGAGCCCCCAACTCAAGGATGTCCACCCCGGAGGAAAGCAAGGCGCGGCAGGCGGTGAGCGACGTGTCGAAGTCGGGATCGCCGGCGCAGAGATAGGCGACGAAGGCGGCACGGTGTTCGCTGCGGGCGCGGGCAAAGGCGTCGGTAAGTCGGGACATGACAGGCGAATGCTTGAGGCGCGGCGCCTGAGGCGCGAGGGGAAATTTCGATACCGCCCCGGTGGGCCGGAGGCGGTTGATCGGCGGCGCCCGAGCCAGCCGCACCGACGGCAAAAATATTTAAGCTATTAATTTTTAACTCATTGCGAAATGGCGTCGTCCATTTTGACCCGGCTTTGCGTCAAGCACGCAAACCACCGTTTTGCCGGTGGCAATACGTGGGAACCCCTCCGATGAAATCCAAAATCACCGCTCTCGTCTTTCTTTTCGCCGCGCTCCTCGCCGGCTGCGCCACGGCGGACAAACTCAACCAAATCCAGATTGGAATGCCCAAGAGCCAGGTCGTCGCCATCCTGGGCGCCCCGGACAGCACCAGCGCCCAAGCCAATGTTGAATATCTGACTTATTACCTTGAAGGCGATCCCGGCTATGGCCGGGACCGGCCTTACATGGTGAGGGTCGTCGACGGTAAAGTGGAATCGTTCGGTCGTATGCTGCAGCTATGGGATCTCTACAACCGCCCCGTGGGCAGCGCACAGAATCCTGCCACCCTTCCCCCGACGGGAACCGCATCGGTCTCCACGGATCTGGCCGGTCAGCTCGAGAAGTTGAAGGCCTTGAAGGACCAGGGCGCGCTGACGGACGAAGAATTTCAAAAGGCGAAGGACAAGCTGCTGGCGCCGCAAAAATAACTTTTGATCGCGCCGCCGGCCGGACGCCGCGCGTCAGTTGATGGAAAACTCCACCAGGACCGGCCGGTGGTCGGAGAGAAAGGTGCGGATGACCTTGCAGCGCGCCCCGCTGCACCGCGGCGGCAGGAAAACAAAATCCAGCGCGCGCCGCGGCCAGAGCGAGGGATAGGTGCTGATGCCGGGCGCAGGATAAAGGGCGTACTGGCCGTGGCGGGAAAAATAATCGAGCAGGGAGGCGGTGGCATCGCGCCGGTGCGGCGGATTATTGAGATCGCCGCAGACAATCGGCGACATATGCCAGTGGGCGTGGCGGCGGCGCTGCTTGTCCTCCAGATAATCCATCAGCCGCATCAGCTGCCGGAAGCGGTGGTCACGGGAGGCAAAGTGCAGGTGTAGGTTGACCAGCGGCACCCGTTGGCCGTGAAAATCGATTTCGGCAAAAAGAAATCCTTTTTCGCCCAGCCGGCGCTGGCCGAAGGCGATGTTTTCCGACTCTAGGATGGGGTGGCGCGAAAGCAGGGCGTTGCCATAATTGAGATGCACGCGGCCGGTCCGGCGGTTGTTGATGCCGAAAACCGCGTGGGGAAACCCGGCCTGCTCGCGCAAATACTCGAGATGATCAAAGCTGCCGGCCCAACGGGAATTTTTGTCGATTTCCTGCAGCGCAACGATGTCGGGTTTGAGCCGGGCCAGCATGTGGGCGATCTTGCCCAGGCGCAGGTGCAGCTGGCGGCGCGACGCCAGGCCGGAGATGGGGACGAGGCTGCCGCGGGCATGGGCGATGTTAAAGGTAAGGATGCGAAGACGCGACATGCCACGGGAAATAAACAGCAGGCGCGGCGTCCTGACAAGCGCCGCCGGTCCTCCGGCAATTGTTTTGCCTTTTAAACGGCCCTCGGGCCGGCCTTGGCCGCCAGCGCCGCCTTGACAATGCCTTCCGGGGGCGTCGCCGGCGGAACGGCCAGTGCGGTGGTGATTTCCCATTCCTCGCCCGTCTCCGTCGGAACGCCCCAGGCATAACAGCGCTTGGCGGCAAGATGGCCGATCAGGTCGTAAACTTCGACGTTTCCCTCCCAGCGTACTTTCCCATCGATCACCACTTTGACCGGCACCGTCTGGGAATGCAACGCGATGCACTTGTGATCGCGTCTAATCGCGAGCCGAATTGCCGCGAAATAGTCCATGCCCCAGTATTACCAAGTTTTCCTTTTCGGAAAAATGGGTTTTCGACCTGAGCCGGATCTGCCCCTTGTGTCCGGCGCGGTTGCTATTTCAGACACGACCCACGGGAAGAAGGGATTGACAGGGCGGAAGGCGGCGGCGAGTTTAACCGGCTCTCCACGGCGGCCATAGCTCAGTTGGTTAGAGCACAAGATTGTGGATCTTGGGGTCGCGGGTTCGAATCCCGTTGGCCGCCCCACTTTGATAGCGAGTCACTTGGAAGAATTCGCCAGTAACTGGCAAAATGGGTCTCGAAATTCATCGATGCTTGCCGGCGTGAGGCAGCGAACGCTTGTGTTCACGGCTCCATGGCTGGGGCGTGTTTGCAAAATGAGGATTTGAGCCAATCGAGGATCGCAGCGAGCCGCAGGCCGCCCTTGTGTTTTTTGCGGCCAAACTCCGGGTCATTTGCGCTTCACCGTGACGTGCGTCACACCGGGCCC
>DASRHD010000242.1:0-3776 GCA_035650695.1 Opitutaceae bacterium | reverse complement strand
CTCGGCGGGAAACAGGCCGACCACCCAGGCGCGCCGGGCCAGCGCGTCCTCCAGCACACTCCAGTTTTCCGCGCCCAGCTCGAGCAGCGTTTCCTCCGCCGCGCCGGCCGCCCCGGCGGGGATGGCGGCCTTGATCTCGATCAGGCTCATCGGTCAGGCGCTTTTTTCCGCCAAGCGGGCGATCACCGCCGGCAGCAGGGCGTGTTCGGCGGCGTGGACCCGGGCCTCGAGCGCCTCTTTTGTATCCGTTTTTTCGATACGAACAGGCGTCTGGCCGATGACCGGGCCGCCGTCCACCTCGGCCGTGACCCAGTGGACGGTGCAACCGGTCTGCTCCACGCCGCTGTGGAGGGCCTGGCCGATGGCGTCGAGGCCGGGAAATGCGGGAAGGAGGCTGGGATGAAGGTTGATGATCTTTCCGGCGAAAGCGTGGAGAAAGCCGGGCTTGAGCACGCGCATGAAGCCGGCCAGCACGACCAAGTCGGGCCGGGCGGCGCCGACCGCGTCGATGAAGCGGCGCTCGCCCTCGCCGTCGAGCTTGGTCCGGAAGGGCGCGGGATCGACAAACTGCGCCGGCACGCCGAAGCGCGGGCCGAGGGAAAGGATGCGCGCGCCGGCCTGGTCGGAAAAGATTCCGACGACGCGGGCACGGCCGAGCCGGCCGGCCTTCTCCGCCTCCAAAACCGCCTCGGCGTTGCTGCCGCGGCCCGAACCGAGGATGACGACTCGCATGTCGCTAGATTTCGCCCGCCGCCTTGATCTTGGCGATGAGATTCGTGGTGCTGAAGCCGGGGAGGAAGGGGAGAAATTCGATGCGCGCGCCGGTCTTTTCCAGTGCCGCGCGCTCGCCCGGATCGAGCTTCGCCAGGGTATAGTCGCCGGCCTTGCAGTAAACGTCGGGCCGGAGGGCGAGGATCTCGGCGTCGAGCCGGGGCGTGCCGAAAACGAAGACGGCGTCGACGCAGGCGAGCGCGCCGAGCGCGTAGGCGCGCTGCTCCTCGGTCTGGACGGGGCGGGCCGGGCCCTTGAGGGCCCGCACGCTGGCGTCGCCGTTGAGCGCGATGAAGAGCGCGTCACCCAGCGACCGGGCCCGCTGCAAAAAATAAAGATGGCCGGTGTGAAGGAGGTCGAAGACGCCGTTGGTCAGGACGACTTTTTTTCCGGCGGCGCGCAACCCGTCCCGGCGCACGACCGCCCCGGCAAGCGGGCAGAGCTTGGGATTGTCGAGCGGCGCCATGGCTCAAGGCATGGCCAGGGCCGCGGGGGAAGACCACCCTGAAATTTTCGAACGGCAGCCGGTCCGGCGCTCAGAAGAATTTTTTTGCCTTTTCAAAAAAGCTGCGGGCCACCGGCTCGTCGGCATCGCCGCTGAGGCGGGCGAATTCCTCCAGGGCCCGACGCTGCTCGGGGGTGAGGCTGGTCGGAACCTCGACGTGGACGCGCACGAGCTGGTCCCCCTGGCCGCCGCCGCGCAGGTGAGGCATGCCCTTGCCGCGGAGGCGGAAGGTGGTGCCGCTTTGCGTGCCGTGCGGAATTTTTAGGGAGGCCTTGCCGGAAAGGGTCGGCACCTCGATGGTGCCGCCGAGCACGGCGAGGGTGAACTTGATCGGAATTTCGCAGAAGAGGTCGTCGCCGTGGCGCTCGAAAATTTCGTGCTCGGCGACGGTCAGGACGATGTAGAGATCGCCGGGGGCGCCGCCCTGCAGGCCGGCCTCACCGTTGCCGGCGGAGCGGAGGCGCGAGCCGGTCTCGACGCCGGGCGGAATGCGAACATTGAGTTTCGTCGTCTTGGCGAGGCGCCCCTCGCCCCGGCACTGGGTGCAGGGCTTTTCGATCCGCGTGCCGGACCCGCCGCAGGTCGGACAGGTCTGGGTGAAAGTGATGATGCCGCCGGAGCGCCGGATCTGGCCGGCACCGCGGCAGGTCGGGCAGGTGACGCGCTTGGAGCCCGGCTCCGCGCCGCTGCCATGGCAGTGGTCGCAGGGCACGAGCTTGCGGAAGGAGATTTCCTTCTCCACGCCGCGGGCGGCGTCCTCGAGGGTGATTTCGAGATCGTAACGCAGATCGGCGCCGTCGCGGCCGCCGTCCCGGCCCATTCCGCCACCGCTGCCGCCGAACATCTCCTCGAAAATTCCGCCGCCGCCGGCGCCAAAGACTTCGCGGAAAATATCAAAGGGGTCGTGAAATCCCCCGGCTCCGCCAGGTCCGCGCGGGCCGGCGCCACCGCCCTGCTGAAAGGCGGCGTGGCCGAAGCGGTCGTAAGCGGCGCGCTTCTCCGGGTCTTTCAACACCTCGTAGGCTTCGGAGACTTTTTTGAACATCTCCTCCGCCTCCTTGTTGCCGGGATTTTTGTCGGGGTGGTATTGAACGGCCTTCTTGCGATAGGCTTTTTTCAAATCCTCCTCGGTGGCGTTTTTGTCCACGCCGAGCAGTTCGTAATAATCGTTTTTGGCCATGGTGTCAGTCGGGCGGGAGAAGCCGGCGCAGCGCGGCTAGGATTTTTTTTCCTGGTGGGCCGGTCCGCTGGAGAGCACCACGCTGGCCGGCCGCAGGAGGCGGCCGTTGAGCGCGAAACCGGTACGCACGACGGTGAGCACGTGCTCGGGCGGCACGTCGGCGCTGGGTTGGTGGGAAATGGATTCGTGCTGATGAGGGTCGAAGGCCTGACCGGCGGCCGGACTGATTTCCTTCAGCCCCTGCTGGGCGAGAAGGGCCTTCAACTGTCCCAGCACCAGCTCGACCCCGGTGACGAGTGTCTTGGCGTCGGCGCCAGGCTGGCGAGCCGCGGCCAGGCCGAGGGCGAGATTATCGAGGACCGGGAGAAGGTCCTCGAGGACCCGCGCAGCGGCGAACTGGCGCAGCTCCTCCTTTTCGCGGAGGGCGCGCCGCCGGAAGTTTTCCAGGTCGGCAACGGCGCGGAGATAGCGGTCGTAATTGTCTGCCGCCTCCTTTTTGGCGGCGGTCAGCTGCTCCGCCGGCTCCGCGGCGGGGCCGGAGGGGGCCCCGGCCGGGGCAGCAGGAGAGGCCGGTGATGCGTGGGGAGCGACGTCGGACTGTTCGGAAGCGGTCATGAACCGCCGAATAAACTATTTCTTTGGCTTTTCTTCAAGTGAATCAAACAGCCCCTTGATAAAATTGCCGGTTTTTTGGCCGGTTTGCTGGAGCAGGCCGCCGGTGCCCTTGGCCGCCACACCGAGCGATTCCAGGATGGGAGCGGGAATCACCAGGCCGAGGACGTCGCCGGCCAGGTTGCCCACGCCGGCCACGCTCAGGTCGGCGACCAGCGGCACGCTGATCTGCTTGAGGTCGGTGACGTCGGTGAAGGTGCGGTTGATGTTCACCGGAATCTCCTGAATGCGCGGCGAGCGGCCGGAATAGTCGGCGATGATGATTTTGTCGAGTTTCACGACCAGGTGCCGGATGAGAAACTGCTTGGCTGGTTTCGGCGCGGGCTTCTTTGCCGGTTCCGGCGCGGATTTCTCGCCGGGTTTTTGTTCCGGCGGCGGGCCGACCACGCCGGTTTCGAATACTTTCACGTTGGTCTGGCCCTGGGCGTTTTTCACCATGGCGACGAGTGCGACGTCGAACACCGCATCGTTCACGATGATGCGATCGCCAAAGAGCGATCCGGGCTGGACCGAGGTTTTGAACTGGTTGACGGAGACAAATTCCTTGCGGGGAAACGTGTCGGGATTGGTGATCTCGAGCTGGCGGATGTTGACGCTGGTGGTGAAGGGATTGGCGTAAAGGCTAGAGACAGTGGCGTCGAAGCCGGT
>DASRHD010000241.1:0-7671 GCA_035650695.1 Opitutaceae bacterium | reverse complement strand
ATATACACGCATCATGCGTTATTTATAGTAGCGCTGGAGAATCGTCTCTTTCGGCGGCTTGGTCGGATCCTGCAGGAACTCATGGATCTGGTCCTTGTTGGACAGCTCGTCGATGCGCTTGTTGGTATCCGCCGTGCCCATCGCGGCCGCGATGATGTGCGGCCGGACGAAGAAAAGCAGTTCGGTGCGGTCCATCTCATGGTCCCGGCCGCCGAGCAAATTGCTCAGGATGGGAATCTCGAAAAGCAGTCCGAGCTTGGTCCGGCTGTTGGTCAGCTTGCTTTGCTGCAGGCCGCCGAGCACGACCATCTGGCCGTCCTGGACGGTGACGTTGGAGGTGGCCTCCCGGTGGCCGATTATCGGCTGGGTGTTTCCGTCGATTGTGACGTTGCTCACCACATCGTCCACCGTCTGGTCGATCTGCAGCTGGATGCTGCCGTCGTTGCCGATCAACGGGGTGACCTTCACCTCGATGCCGATGTCCTTGTAATTGACCTGGGAGCTGGTGGAGAAACCGTTGTTAACCGTGGTCGGCGCGGTGGTGGCGCCGTTGGAAAGCGGGACCGAGGTCGACCCGGTGATGATCGGCTGCTGCTGGGTGACCTTGAAATCCGCCTCCTTGGCGTGGGTGGTAGTGACGGTGTCGGCGGACAGGATGCGCACGTTGCTCTTGTTGCCGGTGTTGTTCAGCGCGGCCTGGAAGGCGAGGGGGTTGACCACGCCCGAGGTGACGTTCCATCCGGTGATGCCGTTGCTGTCGGCGGCGAAATTGGTGATGTGCGTGCCGCGGAAATTGTCGGTGCCCACCGTGAGGCTGAGGGCATTGATGCCGCTGGTGTCCTTGTCGTTGAGCGTGACCTCTGCGATGATAACCTGGATGCTGACCTGGGCGAGGAGGACATCGATTTTGTTCACCACTTCCTGGACGAGGCGGATGTCATCGCTCGTGCCGGAAACGACAATGGCATTGCTGCGGTCATCCGGAACCACATTCACATAGCTGCTGAAGCCGGTGGCCTCGCTCTTGCCTCCGATCGCGGCGAGCGGAGGGGGTTGGTTCGGGGTGCCCGGCTGGGGCTCCAGCGGGCGGCCGCCATTCTGGCCGCCGCTTTTCTGGGCGGCGCTGGCTTCGCCGGAAATGAGCGTGCCGAGCAGACTGGCAACATCCTTGGCCGCGGCGTGCTTCAGATAAATGACCTCGTTGCGGGTATTGGGATCGGCCTTGATGTCGAGTTTGGCGATGAGGCTGTCGAAGAGCGGAAATTGCCGGGGATCGGAAATGAGAATGATCTGATTCGTGCGATCGTCGGCATTGTAAATGGTGGAGGAACCGATCTGGGCCTGGAGCGGGCCTTGAAAGATCGCATGAATCTTGTTCACCAGGTCGCTGGCCTGAGCGTAGCGCACTTGGTAAAACCGCGGGCTGATGTTCGCTGCCAGCGGCTGGTCGACCTTTTTCAGAAGCATTTCGATGCGCTGGAGATTGGTGATCGAATCGACGATCAACGCGGCATTGGCGTTTTCGAACAGCACCGGCGGGCTGGCCACGGCGGGGGACATGATCTGCTGCAACGGCGGAATGATCTCGTTCACGCGCAGGAACTGGAGCTGGAAGAGCTTGCCCGCGATGCGCCCGCTCGGCGGCATGTCAAGAGTGGAGCCGGTGATCAGCTCGGGCGCCTCGCGGCTGGCCTGGGGCAGCGGCACGACCTTGAGAAAACGGTCGTCGAGCGTGATCACGCCGATGCCATGAAGACCGAGCAGCGTCTCCAGGGCGCGGATCGCTTCCGATTTCGGAATCGGCTTGTCGAGGACGAGCGAATAGGTGTCGGTCGGCAGCGTCTGCGGGCGGAGAATGCTGCGGTCGGTCCACATTTCCATCAGCTTGAGCACCGCGTCGAGAGAGGCGTCGGCCAGATTCAGGGTTACCGGCTCGTCATTGACGATCGGCGGCGCCGGGGGCGGCGCAACCGCGCCCGGCGGAATCGCGGCATTCTGTTCTGCGGGCGGCTGGGCGGCGGGCGGCTGCGCCGCCGGCACGGCCGGTGCGGCGGCCGGGGTATTCTCCGCCCCGGTGACCGTCGAAGCGGTCGGCGCGGGGGTGTTCTCGGCTGTTGGCACCGGTTCCGGTCCCTCCGCGGAGACACGAAGCGCGGCGAAGAGGACGACAAAAGCGAAGCGGACGGAAAACAGGCTAAGCAAGCGCATGAAGGGAAGCGGGGTTTTTCGGGCTACGGCAAAAGGGTGGGAATATTGAGCAGAAATGAAAGCTGGCCGCTTGTAAATGGTCTTCTGGTCTGACGTTCTTTTCCCGGGAAGGTTGCCGGGATTTTGTCGCTTGCGACGGGGCGGCGGCGGCCCCACGCTGGCCGCTTGCGATGCCGAACAGCTTTGGAAAAATTTTTACCATTACCACCTGGGGCGAGAGTCACGGCCATGCGGTCGGCGTAGCCATCGATGGCTGCCCGCCCGGCCTGCCGCTGACAGCCAACGACATCCAAGCCGACCTTGACCGCCGCCGCCCCGGCCAGAGTGACATCGTCACCCCGCGCAAAGAGGAGGACGCGGTCGAGATCCTTTCCGGCGTCTTTGAAGGCCGCACCACCGGCGCCCCGCTGGCCATGCTCGTGCGCAACGCCGACGCCCGGCCCGGTGCCTACGACGAGATGCGCGAAAAATTCCGCCCCTCGCACGCGGATTTCACCTACCAGGCCAAGTACGGTCTGCGCGATCACCGGGGCGGCGGGCGTAGCTCCGCCCGCGAAACCGTCGGCCGCGTCGCAGCCGGCGCGGTGGCAAAGAAAATCCTTCATCAGGCCGGCGCCGCGCTCGGGGCGCCCGTTGAGATTCGCGCCTTTGTCGCCCAAATCCACGACATCGCCGCGCCCGCCGCAGTTCTGGAAAGTTTTCCCACGCTCGCCGAAGTCGAGGCCTCGCCCGTGCGCTGTCCCCATCCCGCCACCGCCGCGAAGATGGTCGAGCGCATCAAGGCCGTCCGCGCCGAGGGCGACTCCGTCGGCGGCGTCATCGTCTGCCGCGTGCAAGGCGTGCCGCCCGGCCTGGGCGAACCGGTCTTCGACCGCCTCGAGGCCGACCTCGCCAAGGCCATGCTTTCGCTTCCCGCCACCAAGGGCTTCGAAATCGGCAGCGGTTTCGCCGGCACGCTCCTCAAGGGCTCGCAGCACAACGACCCGTTCGAGCCGCGCGAAGGCCGGGTCCGCACCGCCGCCAACCGCTCCGGCGGCGTCCAGGGCGGCATCAGCAACGGCGAGGAGATTTTCTTCCGCGTCGCCTTCAAGCCCACCGCCACCATTCTCCAGCCGCAGAAGACCGTGGACGTCCACGGCGCCGCGACCGAACTCGCCGCCCGCGGCCGGCACGACCCCTGCGTCGTCCCGCGCGCCGTCGTCATCGTCGAGGCCATGACCGCCCTCGTCCTCGTCGACCACTGGATGCGGCAGAGCGCGCAAAACAAAACGTTCAAGTTCTGAAACAGCCGCAGCAGGCGCAAGAGGCCCGGAAGAATTTGGCCCTTTTGCGTCTTTTGTGCTTTTTTGGTGGCCCATGTCTTCCTCGGACAAACCTATGGTTTATTTGCTCCTCGGTGCTGCCGGCTCGGGCCGGCGCGAAGTCCTCGCCGACCTGATTGACGGCGGCCTCGGCGCCGACGCCCGCCCGGCCGTGCTCCTTGCCGCGGACGAGCCTGCCGGCGCACCCGACAAAAAATTTCCCGGCCTCGCCCGCTGGACGCGCGAAGACGGCATCATCGCCGCGCCGCTGCCCTACGATGCCACCCATGTTTTCTTTGTCTCCGACGGCCGCCGCGACCCGATCGACCAGATCGAGAGCTTTGCCACCTGGCTGCGTGCCGGCGGCGGCCAGCTCGCCCGCATTCTCTGCGTCGTCGACTGTCGCCTGGCGGAGAAAAACGCCGCGCTTCTGCCCTGGTACGACGCCTGCATCCATTTTGCCGACGTCGTCCTGCTCAACCATCGCGAAGGCGTGGCCAACAAGTGGATTTCTGAGTTCGAACGCCGCTACACCGGCCAGTTCTATCCCTGCCTGATCGAACCGGTGAAGGCCGGCCGGGTGAAAAACCCCGCCCTCATCCTCGAACCGCAGGCCTTGCGCATGTCGCACCTCTTCGACGAGGAGCAGGACTGGATCTTCACCGACGCCGATGGCGAAGAAGTCGATGAAGAGGAGGCAAAGGAAGGCGACGAGGAGGTCGAGGCCGCGCCCGAGGAGGATCCCTACCTCGTCCGCGACGCTGCCGGCCGCCGCGCCAAACGCATCCCCGACATCCAAAAATATCTTAGCTGATTTTTGCCACAGAGACATGAAGAACACAGAGATTTTAACGCAGAAATCGCGAAGAAGAATTAATGCAGAGAGCGCAGAAGAGTTTCTCCGCGCACTTTGCGTCCTCTGCGGTGAAATCGGATCGGATTAAACGCAGAGAAGCCCTCAGAAACCAATCTTTGCGGTTAAATCAGGAATCCTGCAGACTAATTTTAACGCAGAGCTCGCAAAGAAGAATTAACGCAGAGTGCACAGAGGAATTTCTCCGCGCACTTTGCGTCCTCTGCGGTAAACGGATAGGATTAAACGCAGAAGCCACAAAAAGAAGGTCGCAGAGAAGATCTCAAAAACGAATCCTTGCGTTTAAATCAGGAATTCAGGGGTTTGTTTTAGCGCAGAGCTCGCAAAGAAGAATTAATGCAGAAAGCGCAGAGGAATTTCTCCGCGTACTTTGCGTCCTCTGCGGTAAAATCTGGATCGAATTAAACGCAGAGATCGCGAAGATTTATTTCACCACGAAGACACAGAGAGCACGGAGACAGCTTTCTCTGTGTTCTCCGTGCCTCTGTGGTTGATGATTACTTTGCCGAAGCGGCCGCGGCTGCCGCCGCAAACGCCTTGGCCTTGGCCGTGATCGCGGCCCAGTTCTTTTCCTTCAGCGCCTTGCCCTCGACCAGCGAGCTGCCCGCCGCGGTCGCGAACGCCCCCGCCTTGAGGAATTCGCCCACGTTCTCCGCATTCACGCCGCCCGTCGGCACGAACTCGATGTGGGGGAACGGCGCCTTGACCGACTTGATGTAGGCCGGCCCGAAAAATTCGGCGGGAAAAATCTTCACCAGGTCCGCGCCCGCATCCCATGCGTTGACGATCTCCGTCGGGGTGAGTGCGCCGCTCATCACCGGTACGCTGTAGCGCCGGGCCATGGTGATGACCTCCGGACGCAGCGCGGGGGTGACGATGAACTTCGCCCCGGCGAGGATGCCGGCGCGGGCGGTCTCGGCGTCGAGCACGGTGCCGAGGCCGAAGAGGAAATCGGGCAGCTCGGCCGTCGCCTTTTCCAGCATGCGGATGGCGCCCGGGGTGGTCATGGTCAGCTCGATGCTGGTGATTCCGCCGGCGGCGAGCGCCTTGGCGCAGTCGAGCAGCCCGTCCGGCGAATCGGCGCGGATCAAGGCGATGACCTTCTCGGCTTTGAACTTGGCAAGAATGGCTTCCTTTTTCATGGGAAGGACCACTATGCACCGCCGGGCGCCGCGGGGAAACAAAATTTCAGCCTCGGGTAACCCTCGCGCTTCGTTTGCTTCGTTATCTTTTGTGAGAGGCTATTTTTACAGAAGAGAACAAAGGAAACGAAGTGATCGGAAAAATTGTGAAGATTTTGTCCCCATTTCGGGTGAGCCGATCCGCCGCCGACATCCCTCCACAGTCATGCTTCGTTTGCTTCGTTATCTTTTGTGGAAGGCCTTTTTTACAGAAGCGAACAAAGGAAACGAAGTGGTCGGAAAAATTATGAGGATTTTGTCTCGGCTTCGTGTGAACCAATCCGCCGACATCTCTCAACTACCGCGCTTCGTTTGCTTCGTTACCTTTTGTGAGCGGCATTTTTTACAGAAGAGAACAAAGGAAACGAAGTGACCGGAGAAATTATGAGGGTTTGTCTCGGCTTCGGGTGAAACCATCCGCTGCAGACATCTCCCGACCACCGCGCTTCGTTTGCTTCGGTGCCTTTTGTGAAGTGATTTTCTCGGATTAAAATTTCTTGCGCCGGGGGGCCTGACCGTGTCTTTTGACCATCCGCTTCCTGCCCGGGTGGTGGAATTGGTAGACACGCAGGTCTCAGAAGCCTGTGCTTAACCGCATGGGGGTTCGAGTCCCCCCTCGGGCACCAAATCGGCACTTTCCCAACTCGGGACAGCCTTGTCCTATCGTGGTCCGTAATTCACGTATCGCGATTCCGAAGGGTAAACCCGTGATTTTGTCAAAAAACGGTCGGTTTCGGGCTTAGAGCCGATAATTTTGGATGGTCTTCCGACATTTTTGCCTTCCGAGCATGAAATCGAGACCTCCTCAACTTGGGATAGGTTCAGAAATCAATCGCCTTTTGTTCGCGGATGAAAATCACCTTGGATATTCGGCAACGATCAAATTAAACTGCAATTAAACAGGTCAGCTTCTCTAGTCTCAGCCAGCAATGCCAAAATATCATGGATAGGCCCGTTCTCCAAACGTATTCGTGTCGTAGCTCTTTCGTCATTCACCAATTGAGAACGGCTTCATCATGATTCTATCTTCAGAATAACGCTCCAGCCATGGCCGAAGAAACTGTTCCATATTTAGGTCCGGTATTATCGGACCCCAACCATTTGCGGCGGGAAGCAGTGAAACGCCGCAAGCCGTATGATGAGCTATCAATTGAACCTGAGGCTCAAACGAGATATGAATCTGAAGGATGGCACCTAGAGCGTCGCCTCAAGCGAAAAGCGAAACTTAGACGCGAGAAGCAGCTTAGTGAGCGGCTCGAAAATCGGTTTTGGATGCTCCTTTTTAAACTCGGATATCCTGAGCTAAATGCCGGGCGCAATTTTCAAATTAGAATTGAGCGTAAAGGGGCAGAACCGCTTCAAAAGCAAATTGACTCCTTTGCAAAAGATCATGAAACGGTGATTATCGGCGAATGCAAATCATCCGATAAACTTGCAAAAAAGAGCTTACAAAAGGACATCGAAGAATTTGCAAATCTCAAGGGGCCAATTTCCAATGCGATCCGTAATCATTACGGAGCCAATTCTCGCCTAAAATTAATCTGGATTTTTGTAACGGAAAATATCGTTTGGTCTCAGCCAGATCGCGAACGCGCAGCTGGAGAAAATATTCGAATTATTACAGAAAAAGAGCTACGATATTATTCCCAAATTGCTGAACATCTTGGCGGCGCCGCCCGATATCAATTTCTTGCAGAATTCTTAAAGGAGCAGCCAATTCCTGGGCTTTCAGGAATTTCAGTGGCGGCGATTCGTGGAAGATTGGGTGGGAAAAAGTTTTATTGCTTCGTATGTACCCCGCGCCATCTCTTGAAAATTGCTTTCGTTAATCACCGATCACTTAACGACCCTGAGGGTGCGCCAACGTATCAACGGTTAATCAGTAAAGGACGTCTGCGCGACATCGGAAATTTCATCAAAGCGAAAGGGTTTTTTCCTAATAATATCCTTATCAACTTCACCCGGCCGGTCAAATTTGAGAAAGTTGGAAACGATGAAAATATCGAGACCGTATTTGGGAATCTTTTTCTTCCGGACCGTTATCGGTCTGCCTGGGTGATTGATGGACAGCATCGTCTCTATGGATTCTCGGCATCGGGAGACAAAT
>DASRHD010000240.1:0-6407 GCA_035650695.1 Opitutaceae bacterium | reverse complement strand
ACCGAATTGGAGGAGGGGCACCGGCTTTACCGCGATGGTGAGGTGCGGGAGCTGGAATTGACCGGCCGGGACGCGATCGTGCACCGCCGGGTGGACAAGCACGACCAGTATGCCGTGATCGAATGGGATGAGCGCGGCCTGGCCGTGCGGTCTTCGCTGACCGATCGCAACCTGGCCCACGCCCTGGCGGTGGCGGGCCTGCATGAGATCGAGGAGCTGGTGGCCGACGAGATTTCGCCGCTGCCCGCCGTCCTCCTCGGACCGGAGGAGGCCAAGGGAGGCCTCCTCGGCAAGAATGGGAACGGCGCGGCCGGCGTAAAAAACGGGGCCGGTGCCCCGGCCGGCCCGGCCCGTCCGCTCCTTCTCGCCTTCAAAACCACCACCGAAGGTCTCGAATTTCAGGCTTTTTGGCTCAATCCCGGCGACGGCCGTGTCCCCGCGCTCGGCGCCGCGCCGGTCGGCGGCAACGGCCACGTCAGCGCCGGCGAGCGCACCAAGCTCATCGGTCTCGCCGCCTATGCGCGCAAGTCCCATTTCCATTACCACCAGAGCGCCCACACCTACCGGCTGGAATCGCTCGCGGAAATCCCAAATTTTCTGCGCACGGTTCTGCCCGCCTGGCAAAAGGCCTTTACCGTCGAGTTCGATGAGCACGCCGCCAACCTGCTCAAGGGCACGCGCATGGTCGAGATCGAGGCGGTGGCCGAGCGCAAGGCAGGGCGCAACGGCGGCGCCAAGCTGAACCTGCGTTGGATCTTCCGCGCCGGCGAACGCATGCTGACCGACGACGAAGTGGCGGCGTTGACCGGGCGGAACGGCGCGCCGGTCATCCTCCCCAGCCTCGGCATTGTCGCCCTCGCGGCCGATAAATGGGAATCGCTCAACGCCTGGCAGCGCAATGTCGAGGAAACCCACGCCGACGGCACGCTTTCCGCCTATTTGATCTTCTCTCTTTTCAACGACGCCCGCCTGAAACTGACGCTGACGCCGGAAATGGAGGCGTGGCGCCAGAGCGTGCTCTCGCCCTCGGCTTCACCGACGGCGCTGCCGGAAGTGCTGCGGCCCTACCAGCGACGCGGTGTGGAATGGCTCCATCACCTTTGCGAGGTCGGCTGCCACGGACTGCTCGCGGACGAGATGGGCCTGGGCAAAACCCTCCAGGTGGCCTCGCTCTTGACCGTGCGTCCCGTGGCGGCCAAGCCGGCCCTGATCGTTTGCCCGGCCAGCGTCGTGCCGGTATGGCGTGAGGAATTCGCGCGGTTTTTCCCCCAGATGGCGGTCGACGTGCTCAAAACCGGGCACGATTTCACCTCGCGCCAGGACGCGGTGGTCTGGCTCGCCAGCTACACTCAGCTGCGCAAGCACAAGCACCTGCTCGAGGCGAATGAGTTCAGCTACGCCGTGCTCGACGAGGGACAGTTCATCAAGAACCCCGATGCCAAGGTGACGCAGGCCTGCTTTGCCATCCGGGCCCGGCACCGGCTCGTCCTCACCGGCACACCGTTGGAAAACCGCCAGCTCGATCTTTGGTCGATCTTCCGTTATCTGCTGCCGGGATTGCTCGGTTCGAGGACGGGTTTCGAGGCGGCGCTGAACACTGACCGCCTCGGCACGCTGGAGCGGTTGCGTGCCCAGCTCGCTCCCTTCATCCTCCGCCGGACCAAGACGGAGGTGGCGCAAGAGCTGCCGCCCAAGGTTGAAATGGATCTGCTTTGCCCGCTCACCGACGTGCAGCGAGCGGAATACGCCCGCATCTGCACCGAGGGCCTGCAGCGCCTGGGCGACGACGTCGGCGCGGCGATGCGCGAAAAGAGCTTCGGTTTCCTCGCCCTGCTCACCCGCTTGCGGCAGGTCTGCTGCGATCCGGATCTGTTGCCCTGGCTGAAGGCGCCCCTCAACGAAAGCGGCAAGCTCAACCTGCTGGTGGAGAAACTGGCCGAGGTCGTGAGCAGCGGTCACAAGGTGGTGATTTTTTCCCAGTTCGTCATGCTCCTTGACCGGGTGCGGGCGGCGCTGATGGCGCAGTTTCCCGACCTGCCGCGCTTCGAGCTGACCGGCATGACCCTCGACCGGCAGAAGCCGGTGCAGGCCTTCCAGGGGGCGCAGGGCGCGGCGGTGATGCTGGTCTCGCTCAAAGCCGCCGGCACCGGCATCACCCTGCACGCCGCGGATTATGTCTTTCTTCTTGATCCGTGGTGGAATCCGGCGGTCGAGGCCCAGGCGGTCGACCGGGTCCATCGTATCGGACAGATTAATACCGTTTTTGTCTACCGGATGGTGACGGCCGGAACGATCGAAGAGCGCATTCAGACGCTGAAGGCGGCCAAAAAAGATTTGTTCGACAAGCTGGTCGGCGGCTTGGGCGGCGATTTCGACCTCAGCCAGCACTTCAGCTCGCTGCAGAGCCTGATTCAGCTGACCACCCAGGTGGAACCGGAAGCCTGACCCGGCCGGCGGGAAGACCGGCGGAGGAGGGGAGCGGGCGGCGCGATACCGCAGAATGCGGTTTGTTTCCGCGACTGTAACACAAACGCCACCGTTTCGTAACATTCCTGGGGGACTAATAAGGCGGATGGCTGGGGACAATTCCCGGCATTCCGTCGAACCTGTTATAAAGAAACCATGAAATCCCAAGCATTCATGTATACTCATTGTAAGAAATTGAAATGGCTGGCGCTGACCTTTGGCGCGGCTTTCCTCGCCGGCACGGCGTTGGCCGATGATAAGGCCCTGCTCGATGCCTTGGTTAAAAAGGGCGTCCTGACCGATCAGGAAGCCCAGCAAATCGAGGCCGACGTCGCCAAAAGTGAGAACAAGACCGACGTCGCCACCAGCGGCAGCAAATTCCTCAACAAGCTCAGTCTCAGCGGCCGCATCCAGAGCCAGTTTGTCGATCTGAGCACCGATATCAGCGGCGCCGCCAAGGTGCCGGCCACGCAGCATTTTCTCCTTCGCCGGGTGTATTTCGGCGTCAAGGCCGACCTGGGGGAGGGCTTCTCCGGCACGATCAACTATGATTTTGCCAATACCAGCTTTGACCAAGCTTTCATCACCTGGAAACAGAGCGATGCGCTGGCCATCGACGTCGGCTTCCGCAAGGTGCCCTTCGCCTACGAGGAGTACACCTCCAGCGCGAGCTTGAATGCCATCGAGCGCTCGCCCGTCACCCGCTACTTTGTCGAGAGCAACAACGGCCGCCGGCTCGGCGCCGGCAGCTATCGCCAGGGCGTCTTCATCGGCGGCACGCAGCAGGGCGTGTTCTACAATGTCGCCGTGACCAACCCGGAGCGCGACGAGTTCTCCTCCCTTAACGGCAATTCCGATCCGGGCGTGCAGGGCTCGGGCAACAAGGGCAACAACAATTTCGCCTACTGGGGCAATCTCGGCTACGGCGACAAGGCGGGCGACCTGACTTACAAGGCCGCGATTGAGGCCGGCTACCTGCCCGATCAAGGCGGCACGAGCAACACCGCTCTCGGCACCGGCGAAAACCTCACCGTTTACGGCGTGCTGGCCGACGTCACTTACCAGGATTTCAATATTCAGGGTGAATATCTCTGGGCGGAAGACCAGCAGGGCTCCGCGGTCAAGAGCGGCACCGTTTTCAAGAAGTCTGATCCGAACGGCTTCTGGATCCAGCCCGCTTATAAGTTCACGCCGGAACTTCAGGGCGTCGTTCGTTACAGCTATATCGATACCGATCATCGCGGCATCGATGTGGCTGACGGCACCCGTTCCGCTCCCAGCGGCGGCACGATGGACAAAATGTCGGAATGGTACTTCGGCGGCAATTGGTACATCCGCGGCAACGATCTGAAGCTGCAGGCCGGCTACATCCACGCCGAGTCGAAGGACAGCGTGACCGGCGCCGGCGGCCCGAAGGCCAAAGTCGATGGCATACGCTCCCAGCTGCAATTGAACTTCTGATCCCCCTTGTTTCACCGGCGGCGGACGCCGCCGGTGAAATCTTTCCCGGTCATCCTCAACTAAAAATCCGAAACCAAGACTCCTCATGAAGAAACTCCTCTCATTCGCCATGGTCGGCCTGATCGCCGCCGCCTGCAGCAAGCCGGCCGCGACTCCGGCTCACGCCCAGCAGCTTATCAACGGTGCGGGCTCCAGCTTCGATTATCCCGCCTTTACGATGTGGTTCAGCGCCTACGCCAAGACCGATCCTTCCGTGCGCTTTAATTACCAGTCCGTCGGCTCCGGCGCGGGCCAGCAGCAGCTCCTCAATCAGACCGTCGACTTTGGCGCCTCCGATGCGCCCATGAGCGACGAGAAGATGGCCTCGGCCAAGGAGAAGATTCTTCATTTCCCCGTGGTGGCCGGTGCGGTCGCCATCACCTATAATTTGCCCGACAATCCCCAGCTCAAGCTCGACGCCGACACGCTCGCCGGGATTTTTCTCGGCAAAATCACGAAGTGGAACGACGACGCCATCACCAAATTGAACCCCGATGTGAAGCTTCCCGAGCAGGATATTGTCGTGGTGCACCGCTCCGACGGCAGCGGCACCAGCTTCTGCTTTACCGACTATCTTTCGGCGGTGAGTCCGGAATGGAAGGAAAAAGTCGGCAAGGGCACGGCGGTCAAATGGCCGGTCGGCTTGGGCGGAAAGGGCAGCGAGGGCGTCTCCGGCCAGGTTAAGCAGCTTCCCGGCGCCATCGGCTATGTCGAGCAGGCCTATGCGGAACAGAATCACCTGCCGGTGGCCGACATGAAGAATGCCGCGGGCAACTTCATTGCTCCCACCGCCGACGGAGTATCGAAGGCCATGGCCACCGCCACCATTCCGGATGATTTTCGCTTCTCGATGGTCAACGCGCCCGGAGCCGACGCTTATCCGATCGCCACCGCCAGCTGGATCCTCATCTACCAAAAGCAGGCCAATGCCGACACAGGCAAGAAACTCGTCGCCTTCCTCAAATGGGCGGTGACGGACGGCCAAAAACTCACGCCCGATCTTCATTACGCCCCGCTGCCGGAAAATGTGCAGGAGCGTGAGACCAAGCTGCTTGACACCGTGACCTACTAACTGCCGCGAAGCCTTGCCGATGGCAGCAAATCATTTCTAATTCCCCGGGGCGGAGTGTTTGCTCCGCCCCGTTTTGTTGAAGTCAAAGCTGGTTTAACTTTTCCATGAGCACCACGGTCGCATCTGTTTCCGCCCCGGCTGAGCTGGAACGCGGTTCGCGCCTGGGCAACCGCATTTTTTATTTGCTCTGCCTGGCGGCGGCGCTGTCGATCGGCGTGCTGCTGGTGCTGGTCGCCTACCAGCTCTACGAGGGATCGCACCTGGCGATGAAGCAGTTCGGCTGGAGTTTCCTCGTCCATTCGACGTGGGACCCGGTCAACGAGGAATTCGGGGCGTTGCCGTTTATCTTCGGTACTTTCGTCACCTCGGCCATCGCCCTGCTTATTGCCGTGCCGCTCAGCGTGGGCACGGCCATCTACCTCACCGATCTGGCGCCATTGTGGCTGCGACAGCCGCTCGTGTCGGTCATCGAAATGCTGGCCTCGGTGCCGAGCGTGATTTGGGGCCTCTGGGCCGTTTTTGTCCTCATTCCCTGGCTGCGGGTCGGCCTCTTTCCGCTGCTCCAGAAATGGCTGGGGTTTCTGCCGTTTTTTCGCGGACCGATCTACGGCATCGGGATCCTGACCGCGGGCATTATCGTCGCGATCATGATCCTTCCCATCGTCACCTCCGTTTCACGTGAAGTCCTGCGTTCCGTCCCCAATCTGCAGCGCGAAGCGGCCTACGGTCTCGGCGCCACCCGCTGGGAGGTCACCCGCATCGCCGTGCTGAGCTATGCGCGACGGGGCATCTTCGGCGCGGCCGTGCTCGGTCTCGGCCGGGCGCTAGGCGAGACCATGGCCGTCACCATGGTCATCGGCAATAACCCCGAAATCGCCCGATCGCTGTTTGCGCCCGGTTCCACCCTGGCCAGTGTCATCGCCAACGAATTTACCGAGGCCAACTCCAACATGCACCTGAGCGTCCTCTTCGAACTCGGCCTCGTCCTGCTCGGCCTCACCATCATCATCAACATTGTTGCGCAATTCATGATCCGGGCGATCTCTTCGCCGGAAACGCGCCGCGCCTGATTCCCATGAGCGTCGCCGCCAACCACCGTTATCGCAAGTTCAAGAACGGATTGATGAACACCCTGGCGATCGTATGCGCCTTGCTGGTGATTTCGCCCCTTGGCTTTATTTTGTTCTACCTCATCCGCCAGGGCGCGTCCTCCATCAACTGGGCCTTCTTCACCAACCTGCCCGCGCCCGTCGGGCAGGTCGGCGGCGGAATGGCCAACGCCATCGTCGGAACGATCAAGCTGGTCTTCTTGGCGGCGATCATGGGACTGCCCATCGGCATTCTGGGCGGAGTGTATCTCGCCGAATAC
>DASRHD010000239.1:0-2164 GCA_035650695.1 Opitutaceae bacterium | reverse complement strand
CGGGCGGGCCAGGATTGGGATGAAGGGTAGACGCTTTTGCCGGCAAAACGTTACGGCCGGTTCTTCTTAAAAGACCTGGTGAAAAGACAATTGTTTCTGCCGGCAAATCCTGCCTCAGTTCAAGCCGGCATGAAAGTCACTGGCCTTGCCATCGTTCCACCGCCCGCTGCCGCCGGTTTGCCGCGGGTCACGCCCGAATTGCTCGCCTCCGTGCTGGCCCGTTACTCGCGGAGCAATGAGGGTCTTGCCGCCATTCTCGCCAAAGTCGACCCGGCCGATCCGGATGCCTCGATTGACCGCATCCTCAAGTTCGTCGACTACGGCCACGCCTCCATCGGCGGCCTCACCGGCGGGCTCGCCATCGCCATCGATGATGTCTCGATGTGGCTGGCATGGAAAATCTTTGAGATTGCGCAGATGGCGGATGGCCAGGAGTCGAGCACGCGTTACATCACGATGGATGCGGCCAACCTGCCGGCGCCCGACGAGCTCGGGCTGCCGGCCGATCTCGCACCGCGTTGGCAGGAGCTGATGAAGCGGGCTTTTGCCGCTTACCATGCGGAATATGCCCGGCTCGACGCGCTCGCCACGGCCGAGCCGCAGCGCGTGCGCGCGCCGGCCGGCGCGAAGCCCGCGGTGGTGGCCCGGCTGCGTAAAAATTACGCGCTCGACCGCGCCCGCTACTTCATTCCCTTCGCCACCCGGACCAATCTCGGCCTGGTTCAAAGCGCGCGGATGTGGGCGCAGACCCTCAAGCATCTCGATTCGCTGCCGCAAGCGGAGGCGCGCGCGGCCGCCCGGCTGATCCGCGACGAGTTGTTGAAGCAATCGCCGCGTCTGCTCCGCCACAGTTTTGCCGAGGCCTCCTTCGCCGAGCAGGCGCGGCAAGAACTGGCGGCAAGCTGCGCCCTCGGCCTCGAGCGCATCTCCACCGCGGCTTTACCCGACCAGACGTGGGTGCGGGTCGACACGGCGGCGGCGCCATTCTTGGCCGAAATCCAACCGGTGGCGGAGGCGCTTCGCCACCGGGCCAACCGCTACGGCCACCAGGGCGCGGCCACCCGCCGGATGCGGGTGACCTTTGCCTGGAACAACCTCGCCGTCGCCGAGCTGCGCGACCTCAACCGCCATCGCACCGGCCACCGCTTCACTCCGCTCATCCAAGCCGGCTTTTACCTTCCGCCGGAAATCGACCGCGTGCCGCACGCCGCCTTGCTGACCGAGCAGGCAGCCCTGCTACGCGAGCTTTTTCAGCGCGGCTCGCCCGCCTATGTTTACGCCCTGCTTCTCGGCGCGCAGACCCCGTTCGAGCACAGTACGCAGGCCGACAAGTTTATCTACGAGGCCGAGCTGCGCACCGGGCTAGGCGCGCATTTCCGCTACGCCGAGCATCTCAGCGCGGCGCTGAAGGAATTTTTTCAGCAGGTACCGGCTGCCCGCGAGTGGGTGACCGAGGGCACGGCCGAGCCGGAATAGACTTGCCGCGGCCGCTTCGGGCCGCATCCCTTCACGCCACCACCCGATGAATTCCTTCCGCGTCCTGCAATTCAACATGCAGTTCGGCCAGGCGTGGAACGAGGCCAATCCCGACGGCGGGGCCGTCGATGTGGAGGCGACATTGGCCGAAGTCCGCCGGCACGAGGCCGACCTGATCTTCCTGCAGGAGGTGGAACAGGCCCGGCCCGGCGGCGTTCAATCGGAGCCGCCGCCCAATTTCACCCGTCTGCGTGCCGGGCTGGACGGTTATCATGGCTTTTTTTCCTATCCCCGGGCGGACCCGCGCGAGCTGCCGTTCGGCATCGGGCTGGCGATTTTTTCCCGCCTGCCGCTGCACGGCACCTTTCGTCGCGACCTGCCTTCGCCGCCAATTGAATTCAGTTTCGAAGGGCGGAAAACCACTCCCACCGATCGCCTCCTCATTGGGGCAAAAACCATCCTGGCCGGCCGCGAAGTGCAGCTATTCAACACGCATCTGCTGGCTTTCTTCATGCTCGGGTCCTCCAGTGAGCAGAACAACGAGCAGCGCCGTATCGTGGCCGATTATTTGCGCGGGGTCGCCGGACCGGCCCTGCTCGCCGGGGACTTCAACGTCCGCCGCACCGCATCGTTGGTCCGACAGTTCGCGCAGTGCGGCTTCGCCACCGTGCAGCAGGCCGAACCCACC
>DASRHD010000238.1:0-6279 GCA_035650695.1 Opitutaceae bacterium | reverse complement strand
GCTACACCACCGATGGCAGCACGCCATCCGAGACGGCCGGCACCCTCTATTCCAGCCCGGTGAGCATCAGCGCGACGACTCCGCTCAGCGCCATCGCTTTTAAGTCCGGCATGAGCGACAGCAGCGTGACCAGCGGCACGTACACCATCTCGGTTCCGCCGCAACAGGTGATCGCGCCCACCTTCAGCCCCGCCGGCGGCACGTACAGCTCGACGCAAAGTGTGACGATTACCTCGGCCACCGGCGGCGCCTCCATCCGCTACACGACGGACGGCAGCACGCCTTCGGAAACCGCCGGCACGCTTTACTCCGGCCCGGTCAGCATCAGCGCCACCACCACGCTCAATGCCATCGCTTATGCGGCCGGCATGACCGACAGCACGGTGACGAGCGCGACCTACACGATCGGCGGCGGAGGCAATGTCGTCACTCTTTTCGACGGCACGTCCTTCGATGGCTGGACCCAAAAGCCGCTCAATTCCTGGACGCTCAATTCGGCCGACAAGTCCATGGTCAGCCTCGGTTCCGGCCGCGGCTTCATCTATGCGAATAACAAGTATCAGTTCTATCGCCTACGGTTCGAGATGCGCCACCTTCCGGTGACCGGCGGAAACAAGGACCACAAATCCTGCATGATATTCTTCGGCACCTCGCCTTCCCTTGACGCCATGGGCGGCATCCAGTTCCAGTACCCCAATGGCGGCGATTGGGATTACCGGCCGGGCGTGAACAAAGGCGGCGGCCCGCATTTCACCAGCTTCCCGCACCCGACGCTCGATAGCTCGCAGTGGTTCTCGGTTGAAGTTCTCGTCGACGGACGGCACGGAACGGCCCGTCTGGCGGAGGCGCAGCCGGTCGGCACCAAGGCAACCGAAGTCATCGACTTCAATGATCCCACGGACGCGGTCACCGGCTATTTCGCCTTCCAGATGCACAACAGCGGCCTGCACGACGAATACCGGAACGTCACGATCGAGGTAAATCCCGCGGTCGACGATCTGATCACGACGAAATAATCGCGTTGGATTTTTTTCAACGACGCACGGGTGCCCCGCGGGGCACCCGTTTTTTTTGCGCCGTCTGCGGACCGTTCCCTTACTTCAACGGCCCCGCCGTCGGTGGTTGATAATAAGCCTGCAGGCGGGCCAGCCAGGCGCGCGCCTGGGTGTCGTTCGGATTCTGTCTCAAAACTTCCTGGAACTGCGCCGCCGCCTCCGGCATCCGCCCGGCCTGGGCCAGGGCGATGCCGAGATCAAAACGCGCCTCGGCAAAGTTTGGCTTGAGCTGGAGTGTTTTCTCGTAGCTCTCGATCGCCTCGCCGGTTCGGTTCATCTGCAGGAGGGCGTTGCCGATGTTCAAATATACTTCGGGATATTCCGGCCGGAGCCGCAACGCCTCCTCGTAGTGTTGCATCGCCTGCGGCAGCCGGCCCAGGGCGGCGAGGGCAATGCCAAGATTCGTATGCGCATTGGCATTGCCGGAATTGATCTGCAGTGACCGCTCGTAGTACTTGACCGCCTCCGGTAGGCGGCCCGACCGGGCCAGCGCGATCCCAAGATTGTCGCAGGCTTCGGCATTTTCCGGATCGAGCTGCAAAGCCTCTTCATATTGCTCCATCGCCTCCGGCAGACGGCCCAGCTCGGCCAGCGCCAAACCGAGGTTGTTGTGGGCATGAACGTGCGCGGGATTGATTTCCAAGGCCCGCTGAAACTGCTCGGCTGCTTCCGCCGGCCGCCGTTCCCGGTACAAGGCGATCCCGAGGTTGTCGTAAGTATCGGCGTGATCGGGCCGGTAGCGGAGCGCCTCATGAAAACGCGCGATCGCCTCCGGCAAGCGATTCAATTGGGCCAGGGCCTTGCCCAGATTGTAGTGCGCCTCGGCGTAGTCCGGCTTGGCCTGGAGGGCCCGCCGAAAACACGCCATGGCCTCGTCGACGTTTCCGCCGTGGTCGACCAAGTCCACACCGAGGTTGTTGTAAGCGAGCCAGCAGTCCGGATTGCGCGCGATGGTCGCGCGGTAAAGGGTGCGCGAGTCGCGGTAGAATCCGCTTTGCTGCCAGGCCATCGCCCCCAGCCCGGCAAGTCCCAGAACCGCCAGCGCGACCGCCGCCGCGCGGGCCGCGGAGGAAAGCCATCTCGCCGCGAGGGTCAGGCCGGCCGCCGCCAGCGCGAGCAGGCCGAGATTCGGCAGATACTGAAAATGATCCGCTACGTACGAATAAATGAACGGGAAAACGTTGAAAAAACCGAGCACGGGAAAAAGCGAGCCGCAGAAAAAAAGCCAGGCTGCGAGCGGTGCGCGGGTGCGCTTCCGAACCAGCCAGAGCAGCGCCGTGACCGCCAGCACGCCGGTCAGCGGCAGCCATTGCCACGCCGTGGCCGGATCGATTTTCCAATGCGGATAAATGAAGGTGAGGCGGGCCGGCCAGACCAGACTGCCGAGATAAAACCAGATCACCCGTCCCGCCAGCAACACGCGCTGCAGCAGCGTCAGCTCGAATCCCGCGCCTTCCGCGCCGATCAGTTTCCGTTCCACCCAGGCGGTGAAAAGCCCGCCGGCGGCCCCGCCAGCGAACCAGGGCAGGAGCGGCAGAATATCGCGGCGCCAGGAAAGATTTCCGCGCCGCCACCAAAAAACCACGAGCAGTCCTGCCGGCAACGTGGCCGTGACCGTCTTGGTCAGCAACCCGCAGGCGAAAAGAAAAAAGGCTGCGCCATACTGCCACGGCCGGCGTTTTTCGTCGAACCGCAGATAGATCGCCGCTGCGCCCAGATAAAACGCCAGCGAGAGCGTGTTTTTCTGCTCGGCCATCCAGGCAACCGATTCGACGCATACCGGATGCAGGACAAAGATAAACGCCGCCAACCACGCGCCCGGCACCGCCAGCCGCCGCAGAATCAGCCCGAAGAGGCAGGCATTGGCGGCATGCAGCAGAACATTGGTGAGGTGGTAACCGAGAGTCCGGTCCGCCCAGAGCCGATGCTCGATCCAGAACGCGCTGTGCAGCAGCGGGTAATATTGCTGGGTGGCGTGGGGATCAGACCAGATCAACCAGAAGCCATGAAGGGAACGCAATGCCGGCCGCGTGATGTGGCCGTCATCGTCCCAGACCAGCCCGCCGTGAAGCGCGGGAAAATAAGCGATGACGGCGGCGCAAAAAATTCCCAGCACCGTCCACCAGCCGCGAGCCCGAGGCCGGCCGGGCCCATTGGCGGAAATCCGGGCAGTGGGCGGCCGGGCCGGCACGTCAGGCGGGCGCGCGGGCATGATCGCAAAGCACTAGTGGGCGGCAGGCGGTGTGTCTGGCGCCAGTTTGGTCGATTGCCAGGCCAGAAAACGCCACGCCCCGTTTTCTTCCCGGTATACCGCGAGAAAACCGAACAGCGAGGTGGACGGCTCCTTGCCGCGGTCGGCCGACTTGATGTGGCAGCGGCCGGTCATGAGCACGATGTTCGGCGCGATCTGCTTAAAGTCCCGCCGCACGTATTCGATGGAAAAGTACTTCGTGGCTCCGCTTACGAGCGTTTCGGTGTAAGAAGCATCGTTATCCACTTTGCCGATGGAGTGGGCATAACGGAGGTCGGTGGAAAAAATCGCCCCCAGGCGGGCGCGGTCGGCGGCGATGGTGGCGGCAACGCGTTCGTCGTCGGCCTTGCGAACGGCATCGAGCACGGAATCGGTTTCCGCGCGAAGGGTGGTGACGAGGAGCAGACAGAACAGGGGAATGAGTTTTTTCATGGGCGTACGAAAGTTCGCCAGACGGTTATGCAGTTTCGCGTCGGAAGCGATTATTTTTGTCTTTTCTTGTCAGCGCCATCCCCGCCGTTACCATGAGACAAGGAGCTTTGATGCGCGCGACCGATTTTGAGTTTCGTTACCGCTTCGGCCTGATCGTGCTGCTCCATTGTGTGGCGTTCGGCTTTTATTATTTCGACCGCGTCAGTTTCGGCTCCGCCGTGCTTCACCTTTTCTCATCCTTCTCCGGCGCATCCAATGCGCCGGGGCGCGGCAGACTCCAGCTGATCCTCGGCTTGGGCGCCGCCGCGGTTTTTGCTGGAGCGCTGCTTCGCACCTGGGCCACCGCCTACATGCGGGCGAACGTCGTCCATGACCTTTCCTTGCATTCTCACCAACTGGTGGCCGACGGACCCTACCGGCATACCCGCAACCCTCTTTATGTCGGCGTATTTTTGATGGCCGCCGGCCTGGGCGTGGCGGCCGATCGCTTTGGCTGGTTCTTTCTCGTCGCCGCCACCTCGGTTTATCTTTATCGTTTGATTCGGCGGGAGGAGGCGGAGTTGCGGCAGTCCCAAGGCAAACCTTACATCGAATATTGCCGGAAAGTGCCCTCGTTTTTCCCATCCTTGGCGCCACGCGTGCCGTCAGGCGGCCTGCGGCCGCGCTGGGGCCAGGCCTTCGTGAGCGAGCTGTTCATCTGGACCTATGGGGTGGCCGGCCTCACCTATGCCGTCACGCTTCGTGCCGGACCCGCGCTGATGCTGCTCGGCGCGGGTTTTCTGATCAATGCCGTGAATGTGGCGGCTGCCCGCCGGCCCCAGGCGGCCCAGGCCTGAGCAACAAGATGGCAGTCTCAGCCCGCGCGAAAACGCGGAGCCGTCCTCGACCAACCGACACGTGGCTTCCGGGCCGCCATGGCCGCGGATGCGGAATTTCAAATCGCGCGCTTCATTGCGGCTGATGTAACTTTTTGCCCATGACAGGGAACGTTGCCTCCGGCACGCGGTCAGCGCTGCCGTAGCCCGGGCAAAACGCCCGGCACCAAAAGCCCCATTACCCCATGCCACGAGGAAGCAAAGCCAGTTACACCAGTAAGCAAAAGCGCAAGGCGTCGCACATCGAAAAAAGCTACGAGAAGCGCGGCACGTCCGCCAAGACCGCGAAAGCGCGGGCTTGGGCCACGGTGAACAAGCAGACCGGCGGCGGGAAAAAGAAGTCCCGCGCGCGCAAAAAATCCTAAGCCGTCCGCTTCCCTCATTTTCACCGGGCGGGATCGAGCACGACCTTGATGCAGCCGTCGCGTTTTTCCGCGAACATTTGGTAGGTCGGGGGCGCGCGGGAAAGCGACACCCGGTGGGTCACGACGGTGGTCGGATCAATTTTTTTCTCCTCGAGCGGCCAGAGATAGCGGTGCACATGGGTTTGTCCCATTTTCAACGTGACCCCTCGCGGAAAAATCCCCGGCGCCGGAACGCCGCTGCCGGCTAGAAATTGAGCGACAGGCCGCCGAAAAATCCGCGCCGGGCGCCGAATTTCGGCGCCCCGACGCCGATGCCGGTGCCGTCGTTGAGCTCGTAGCTCTGGTCGAAAAGGTTGGTCACATCGAAACGCAAGGTCGCCTCGCTGAGGGTCCCGAGTTTGATGCGATACTCGCAGCCGCAATCGACGGGGTAATATGCCGGCAATTTTCCCGTGTTGGCAAAACCCCGGCGCATGCCGTCGCCATAAATCACGTCGGCATGAACCGTGAGCCACCGCCAGGCATAGGCCGCGCCGGCGGAAGCAGTGTAGAACTGGTTTTGATCGCGATAGACGTCGTGGGTCGCAATGTAAGCCAGCTCATCCGCACTGAATTCAAACTGGCTGGAAACAATGTTGCGGGCCTTCGCTTGCGAGGCCGCAAAATTACCGTAAGCGGAAAAACCGCCCGCGGCGTAACTGGCAGACAATTCCACCCCGTAGACCGTCCCCGCCGCCAGATTATAGGGCGAGAAGATGTTGGCGGCGCCGAACTGCCCGTCATCGAGTTGATCGGTGGCCCGCTTGTAATAGCCGTCCAGGCCCACTTCAAAATTGGGCGAAAAACTATGGGTGATGCCAGCGTCAAAGTAATGCGAGCGCTCGCACTTCACCGGATCGTCCGTATCCACCTCGGCAGCATTCGTCGTGTCGTCAAACTTGCCGACGCTCGTGGGCGAAACATTCTCGAGCGGCGGCGGAATGAAATACCGCGCATAGCCGGCGTGAAGCTCCGTCGCGGGGGAGGCCTGGAACACGGCGCTGACGCGCGGGCTGACCTGATTTTCATGGACGTAGGCATTCACCTCGTCGAAACGCGCGCCAAAATTGAGCGTGAGATGGCCGGTGGCCTTCCATTCGTCCTGCAAGTACAGCGTGGAATCGTAACCCCGCTTGAAGTGGCTGTCTGTGATCAGAATGGGGGGCGCCTTCGCGATCGGCTCGCCATTGGCCGGATCGATGTCGTCAGCTTCCGCCTTGAAGACGGCCACCTGGTTGTGATCGCGCGCGCCCTCGGTGTCG
>DASRHD010000237.1:0-14335 GCA_035650695.1 Opitutaceae bacterium | reverse complement strand
ATCCTCGTCATCAGCTGGCTCTATATCCGCATGATGGGCGCGGCCGGCCTGACCGACGCCACCCGGATCGCCCTCCTCAACGCCAACTATGTCGCCCGCCGCCTGGAAAATTATTTCCCCGTCCTCTACAAAGGCGGCTCCGGCCTGGTCGCGCACGAATGCATTCTCGACCTGCGCCCCTGGAAAAAGCACGGGCTCGAGACCGAGGACGTGGCCAAGCGGCTGATGGATTACGGTTATCACGCCCCCACCGTTTCCTTCCCCGTGCCCGGCACGCTCATGGTCGAGCCGACCGAAAGCGAATCGAAACGCGAACTCGACCGCTTCTGCGATACGCTTATCTCCATCCATGGCGAGATGGCCGCGGTCGCCAGCGGCGAGTCCGACGCCGTCAATAATCCGCTGAAAAATGCCCCGCACACCGCGGCCGCGGTCTGCGCCGATGACTGGAATCATCCCTACTCGCGGGAGACCGCGGCCTTTCCGGACGCCTGGACCCGGGCGGGCAAATTCTGGCCGGCGGTCGGCCGGGTCGACAATGTCTACGGCGACCGCAACCTGGTCTGCTCCTGCGCGGGGATGGACGCCTATACTGAAGCGGCCAAAGCCTGAAAGGCCATAGCTACCTTACCGCGCGGGCCGCGCCAGACTAGCGATAACCAAGGGGACTGTACCGTTTCCCGGACCCCAGCCCGTTGACAGTCGCCGGCCCCCGCGGCACATTGCCGGCGTGAAAAAGAAGCAAGCTAAAGTTGCAGAATCCGCTGGCACTTACACCGCGAAGCCTTCGTCAGCAAAGGCCGCCCCGGCGCAACCGGGCATTCGTCTGGCCAGCTTGCAAGAAGTTCGGAAGGCCAACGCCAAGCTCATCCAGGTTCATCGCAAGGTACTGCAAAAACTGGCCCAATGAATGAGCCCGTCTTCCTTTCGAGGGAAGCCGTTGATCTCATCCACAAAGCTTCCCTGCAGGCGTTTGGCGGTGCTGATGGCGTCCGCGACGAGAATGCCCTTGAATCGGCGCTGGCGCAGCCCATGCACGAATATTTCTACCGACAGGCCGACCTGCATCAAATCGCTGCAGCTTATGCTTTCCATATTGCCGAGAACCAGCCCTATATCGACGGCAACAAACGCACCGGATTGCTCGGTGCTTTGAACTTTCTGGCTCAAAACGGAATCGTGGCGGACCAGCCGGTGGACGAATTTTACGATGCCATGATCGCCATCGCCGAAAAACGGCTCGACAAGGCGGGGCTGGCCGCTGTGTTTCGCCGGCATCTTTCCTCATGAAACTCATCCGCCACCTCACTCCAACCGGTCCGGCCTATGCCGCGCTCCAGCCCGACGGCACCGCCCGCGAAATCGCCGGCGACATCTTCGGCGAGTACCGCGTCACCGACACCCCCGTCAGGCCCGGCAAGCTCCTCGCCCCGGTCGTGCCGGCAAATATCCTCTGCATCGGCCTGAATTACCGCAAACATGCCGCGGAGGGCGGCCATAAATTACCGCAGAACCCGGTGCTGTTCATCAAGCCGACCAGCGCCGCGCAGAATCCCGGCGACCCGATCGAAATTCCTCAAAAACTCGCCAGCCAGGAGGTGGATTACGAATGCGAGCTCGCCGTGGTCATCGGCCGGCGCTGCAAAAACGCCACCTGGGCCAACGCCCTCGACTTTGTGCTCGGTTACACCTGCGGCAATGACGTCTCCGCCCGTGACTGGCAGCGGCACGGCGGCGGCGGGCAATGGAGCCAGGGAAAAAGTTTCGACACCTTCTGCCCGCTCGGCCCCGTGCTCGTCACGCCGGACGAAATTACCAACCCCAACGCGCTTCGCCTCCGCACCCTGCTCAATGGCGAAGTCATGCAGGACTGGAACACGAACGACATGATCTTCGACGTGCCGACGCTGATCGAATTTCTCAGCGCCAGCAAAACCCTCCTGCCCGGCACCGTCATCCTCACCGGCACCCCGCACGGCGTTGGTTTTGCCCGCCAGCCGCCGGTTTTCCTCAAGCCCGGCGACACGGTGAGCATCGAGATCGAAAGCATCGGCACCCTGACCAACCCGGTCGTGAACGAAAAAACCTGACCGCCACCCGCCATGAAAAAAGTCCGCATCGCCGACCTGCCGTGGGAGGAGCGTAAATCGCCCACCGGCAAATATCACTCCTTCTCCAAGGATATTTCGCTCGCCCTTGGCGGAAAGCGTGACGTCGGAACGTGGGATGGCGGACATCCCTTCGACCTGCAGCTGCGTCGCGTGCCGCCCGGAGCCCTCGTCTGCCCGGTGCACGCTCACACCGTGCAATGGGAACTCTTTGTCGTGCTCGGTGGCACCGCCACGGTAAAATCCAACGGCGAAAACCATGTGGTGAAGACGGGCGACGCCTACCTCCAGCCGCCCGGCACGGCCCACCAGATTATCAACACCGGCAGCGAGGATTTTATTTTCTATGTCATTGCCGACAACTCCCCGGCGGACAGTACATGGTATCCAGATTCGAAAAAGTGGCAGATGAAGCCGCAGCGAAAACTTTTTCGCATGACCGAGGTCGATTATTACGACGGCGAGGAGTGATCGGCGGCGGACGGGCGTTAAATTTCGGTGGATTTAAAATCCCGCCGCGCCCATGCTGCTTTCCAAAACCGCCCCCTCATGCCCACGACTTATTCCGCCGCCATTGATCTCGGCGCCACCAGCGGCCGCGTCATCCTTGGCGTCTGGTCCCGCGGCCGGCTCACTCTCCGCGAAGTTCACCGTTTCCCCAATGGATTCCACTCCCTCGGCGCGCACGACTACTGGGATCTGGGGTCGCTCTGGCCGGAAATCCAGGCCGGCCTGCGCCGGGCCGCCGCCGCCCTCCCCCGCGGCGCCCGCCTCGCCTCCGTCGGCGTCTCCACCTGGGGCGTGGACCATGTGTTGCTTAACGACGCCGGCCGGCTGGTTTTTCCCGTCCATGCCTATCGCGACGCCCGCACCCAGCCGGGCCTCCGCGCCCTGGCCGACACCCGCGCCGCCCACGAACGCGTTTACGCCGCCACCGGCATCCCGGCGATTTTCTACAATACCTCCCTGCAGCTCGCCGAGACTGTCGCCAGCTGCCCCGCGATCACCGACCTCGCCACCCGTTGCCTTTTCCTGCCCGATTATTTCAACTTCCTCCTCAGCGGCCGGGCCGAAAACGAGCTTTCCATTGCCAGCACCTCGCAGCTTCTTGATGTCCATTCAACCGACTGGTCGCGGGCCACCCTCGATCACTTTCATATCCCGCCCCAATGGTTTCGCCGGCCGATCCGCGCCGGAACCAAACTGGGGCCGGTGAAAAATCTCGCCGAATTGCGCGGCACGCAGGTGGTCGCGGTTCCCGGCCACGACACCGCCTGCGCCTACGACGCCATGCCGGCCGCGGCCGACGGCGCCGATCTCTATATCAGCTCCGGCACCTGGTCGCTGGTTGGGTTTGAGAGCGATACCCCCGTGCTCGGGCCGGCGGCCCTGGCGGCGCGCATTTCCAACGAACGCACCGGCGACGGCCGCTACCGTCCACTGACCAATGTCATCGGCCTCTGGCTGCTGGAAAGCATCATGAAGGATTTTGCCGCCCGGCCGAAAAACGACCGCGAGTGGGCCGCGCTGATCGCTGCCGCGGAAAAACTTCCTCCCCCCGCCGAGCTGCTCGATGTGAATGATCCCGCCTTTTCCAATCCGCCATCGATGCGCGCAGCCATCGACGCGCAGTTTAAAAAAAGGCGGCGGGCCGCGCCGAAAAATCTCGCCGGCTACACCCGGCTGATCTGCAGCTCGCTCGGCCGCGGCCATGCCGACGCCTTGCGCGCCTTCGAGCGCATGACGGGGAAAAATTTCCGTCGCATTCTCATGGTCGGCGGCGGGTCGAAAAACCGGCTGCTTTGCCAGGCCACGGCCGACGCCGCCGGCCTGCCCGTTGTCTCGTTCCAACTCGAGGGTACCGCCGTCGGCAGCCTCGCCCGCCAGCTCATCGCGCTCGGCGAAGTGCGCCATCTCGCGGCTTTCCGCGCGCAACTCAGCCCGACGCTGAAGCAAACCGTCTACGCCCCGCGCTGAGCGGTCAGCCTTTTCAGTTCGCCGTAAAGCTTCTCCAGCCGCGGCGTCGCTGCCCCGGCGGCGCGCGCCCGCCGCAACGGCTCGCCCCAGATCGCCTCCACCTCCACCTCGCGGCCGGCAAGATGATCAACCAGGCTCGACGGCTGGTAAGCGCCCAGGGAAGGCGTGACATCGAACTGCTCGCGGAGAAATTCATCGTGAATGATGAAGCCAAGCCGGGCGGCGGCAGCCTGTACCTCGCGCATCAGGGCCTTTACCTCGGCTGCCAGCGCCGGACCGGCGCACAGCGTGTCGGTGGCGCAGCGGTGCGCGACCGCCAAGCCATTGAAGGGAATGTTCCAGATCAGCTTGCGCCAGCGGGCTTCGTTCAAGTTTTCCGTCACGCCGGTTTTCACCCCCGCCGCCTCGAATTGCGCCGCAAGGGCTCGCGTGCGCTCCGTCGCCGGCCGGCCAAGTTCGCCCAGCGCGACCGAACCAGGATGATAACAGACCACCTCCCCCGGACCAGTCCGGTTCGTGGCGATGAAAGCCAGGCCGCCCATCACGCGCTCCGCTCCGAAAAGCGCCCCCAGCTGCTCGTCCGAGCCCAGCCCGTTTTGCAGGGTGAGAATGGCGGTCTGCGGTCCAAGCAGCGGCGGCAGGAGGCGCGGAAATTCGCCGTTGGCCGTGGTCTTGAGCGTGACGATGACGAGATCGACCGAGCCGATTTCATCCGCCGCCCCGAAAACCGCCGCCGGGTGCAATTCAGTTGTGCTCCTACCGACGCACAGCCTGATCGAGCCGCGGGCGCGAACCGCCGCAAGATCGCTCCGCATCAGAAAGCGCACGTCCCCACCGGCGAGAGCGAGCTTCGTGCCGTAATAAAGGCCGATCGCGCCGGAGCCGACGATGGCGATTTTTCCAAACTGCGGGGAGGCGTTCACCAGGCGGGCGGCACCGATGGGCGCGGAGCGGCAGGCACCGCGTCGAGCGTGAGTTTGGCCGGGGCGAGGCCGGGCGATTCCGCCGTGAGCACGAGCGGACCGGGCTGCGCCGTGGTTTGAACGATGACCTGAGCGAGACCGTTGAAAACGTGGCGCCGGTCCGCCTGGTCTGCCTCATGGCTGGCTGGATTACCGTTGCCCACGCCGAGAATGCGGCCGTTCGCACTGGCGGCGAAAACCACCTCGTTGTCCGCCATCGGGACGACGCGGCCTTCCGCGTCCTCCACCGCCACCGTCACGACCGCGACGTCCTCGCCGTCGGCCCGGAGCCTCGTCCGATCCGGCGTAAGCCGCAGCCGGGCCGGCGGGCCGGCGGTGGCGGCTTCGGTGAAAACGACTTCCTTGCCGCCGTTGTAGCCGCGGGCGGAGAGCACGCCCGGAGCATACGCAACCTTCCACTCCAGGTGCGAACCGCGTGACATGGTTTTCCGGCCGAGGCTGCGGCCATTAAGGAATAGTTCCACTTCTTCGCAGTTGCTGAAGCAGCGAACATCGATCTCCTGGCCGTTGCGACCCGGCCAGGTCCAGTGAGGCGCCAGGTGAATCGTCGGCTCATCCCGCCACCAAGCGCGATAGTAATAGGCACCGGCTTTGGGAAATCCACAGGTGTCAAGGATGCCAAATTGCGAACTGATGCAGGGCCATCCGTACGGCGTGGGCTCGCCGCGGTAGTCGAAACCGGTCCAGACAAAACCGCCGGCCAGGAACGGACGCGCCGCATAAAATGTCCACCATTCCTCGGCGGTCTTGCCCCACCGGACTTTTTCCCGGTCGCAATCGGCAATGAAACCGGCCTCGGCGTCGTTCGCGTAGATGCCGCGGGTGGCGATCGCACTCGTCGTCTCGGTGCCGATGATCGGCTGCGTGGGATGATCCCGGTGGTAGGCGCCGATCCGGCCTTCGTTGTAATTGACGCCCTCCACGTCGGCAACGGTGGAGAAGCCTTTGCCGTGCGCGCCGTTCATCGCGAAAGTCACCGGCCGCGACGGATCGAGCGAGCGGGCGAGCCGTTTCATCGTGGCGCCGATGCGGGCGCCAACCTCGGTGGCCTGGATGTATTTTTCCTCATTGGCGAGGGACCAGAGAATGACGCAGGGATGATTGCGGTCGCGGCGGATGAGCCGGGTCAGGCGGTCGAGCGCCTCCGGCGTGCTGCCGGGGGCGCGATTTTCGTCCAGCACAAGAAGGCCGAGGCGGTCGCAGGCATCGAGCAGCTCCGGCGTGGGGGCACCATGCGCGGAACGGTAGGCGTTGGCCCCGATTTCGCGCAGGCGCTCGAGCCGGAAGTCCTGCAGCGCATCGGGCAGCGCCACGCCGACGCCGGCGTGATCCTGATGGCAGCAAACGCCCTTGATTTCGATGTGCCGGCCATTGAGAAAAAAGCCGCGCTCCGGATCGAAACGAATGCTGCGGAAGCCGAACGTCGTCTCCACCGCATCGGATACGTCGTCGCCGCGGCGCAGCGTCGTGACCAGGCGGTAAAGTGTCGGCGATTCCGGCGACCAAAGGCGCGGAGCGGCGACGGATAATTTCTGCACCGCGGCCGCCTGCTGGGCCGGTGCCAGCGTCATCGTCGGCGAAATGACGCGGACAATTTCATCACCGGAGGCGTCGACAATCACCGACTCGAGCCGGCAGGACGCCGCGGCATCCGATTCGTTGACCATTTCGGTGTTCGCGGTGACGTCCGCCGAGCCGTCGGGGTGAATATCCGTCAGCACCTGCACGCCGTCAGGCACGACGTGGACCGGCGCGGTTTTGACTAGCCAGACATGACGATAGATTCCGGCGCCTTCATAAAACCAGCCTTCCGGTTGTGTCGCGTCGACCCGCACCACCAGAACATTGTCGGCGCCATAGTTGAGATAATCGGTCAGATCGAAGCGAAAGCCGTCGTAGCCGCTTTCGTTGCGTCCCAGCCGGCAACCGTTGAGCCAGACCTGCGCATCGCGAAACACGCCGTCGAATTGAACGACGATGCGGCGTCCGGCATCGCTCGCCGGAACGGGAAACACCCGACGATACCAGCCAATGCTGGTGCCGGGAAAGGCGCGGCCGAGCGGTTTGAAGCCCTGATTTTTTCCCGCGTGCGGATCGAAGGGCAAAGCCACCGCCCAATCGTGTGGAAGGGCGACCGGCTGCCAGCCCGAATCGTCAAACTTAAGCGAACCCATCCCCGACGCCGTGGCGGCCTTGGTCGGGTCCGTGCCATCGCCATAACCGCCCACCTTTTGCAGATCGTTGCCGGCGCCGAAACCGAAGTCTTTCGCCGGATCGGCCGCATCGCCGAAGTGGAATTTCCAACCGGCATCAAAAAGGAACCGTTCCCGCCCGCTTCCCGGGCTCTCCCCATGGGACGCGGCGGCAATGCAGAGTACAAGCAATGGCCAAAAGCGGCGAAAAGGGAGGTATTTCATGACCAGGGGAGAGACAAATCCCGGCTCATAATCCGGCCACGCTTTCGCCCCGGAGGCGGAAAGTTTCCCAAAGCTGTTAACAGCATCATGTCACTTGCGCGTAACACCAGTTATTGGATACACCGACTGGAATAAACTTCATATTTTGTTGGTTTCCAGCGGCTAGAGATTATTTTTGGAACCATTTCCGATTTTCTTCAAATTGGTAGCGATGGCACAACTCACAGGTTATTCACAGCCCCTTTTTCCATGGTGTTTTCACCGGGAAGGGGGACGGCGGACAATGGAATTGCGCGCGGCCGCCCGCTTGGCGGGAAAATCCTCGATGGCGTGAAGCCCGCGGCTCTCGTGGCGTTGAAGCGCACAGGCGACAATGAGCTCGGCCGCCTGCACGAGATTGCGCAATTCCAGCAAGCGCGTGTCCACGGAAAAGTTCCAATAGTATTCCTGGATTTCACGGACAAGGTTGGCGATGCGATGCCGCGCCCGCTCGAGACGTTTGGTCGTGCGCATGATGCCGACGTAGTCCCACATCGTGCGGCGCAGCTCGTCCCAATTGTGCGTGAGCACGACCCGCTCATCATCACTGCCGCCGCCCAAATCCACCCAAGGCGGAATTTCGAAGTTCGCGCGGCGCACGGTGTGCAAATAACTGTCCACCGATTCCGCCCCGCGATGCGCCATTACCACCGCCTCCAAGAGTGAATTGCTGGCGAGCCGGTTGGCTCCGTGCAGGCCGGTGCAGGCGACCTCGCCGCAGGCGTAGAGTCCGGGCAGGGTGGTTTCCGCCGCCAGGTTGGTGGCGACGCCGCCACAAGTGTAGTGGGCCGCCGGCACCACCGGAATGAGATCGCGGGCGAGGTTGACACCGAGCTTGCGGCAGGTCTGAAAAATTTGCGGAAACCGCTCGCGGAGGAACGCCTCCGTGCGGTGAGTGATGTCGAGCCAGACGTGAGGCGACCCGGATTTTTTCATTTCCGTGTCGATGGCCCGGGCGACGATGTCACGCGGGGCGAGATCGGCCATGGAATGATAAGCGCCCATGAAAGCCTCCCCGGCGGCGTTGCGCAGGATCGCGCCCTCGCCCCGCACCGCCTCGCTGATGAGGAAGCGCTGATCCGTGGCGGAATAAAGCGTGGTGGGGTGAAACTGGATGAACTCCATGTTCTTCACCGCCACGCCGGCGCGGAATGCCATGGCGATGCCGTCGCCGGTGGCGATGTCGGGATTGGTGGTGTAGAGGTAAACCTGCCCGGCCCCGCCGGTGCTCAGCATGACGACCGGCGCATGGAACGTCACCACCCGCCCGTCACGCACGTCGAGAGCGTAGAGGCCGGCGACGCGGTTCGGCTGACGCGCCCCCCGGGCCCGGCGGCGGCGCCCCGGGCCCGCCCTCCCGGTGGTGACCACGTCGATGGCAAAAAAATGTTCGAACAGCGCGATGCGCGGCTCGCGCGCCAGGGCCTTGAGCAGCGCCTCTTCGATCGCCTGACCGGTCATGTCCTTGACGTGGAGGATGCGCCGCTCGGTGTGGCCGCCCTCCCGACCGAGGTCGTAGCCGCCGCCGGCGTCGCGGGAAAATTTCAGACCGATATCCACCAGTTCGCGCACGCGCGCCGGACCATCGCGCACGATTTCCTCCACCACCCGCTCGTCGCACAGGCCGTCGCCCGCCACCAGGGTGTCGTGGGTATGCTTGGCGAAATCGTCCGTCTGCGCCATGACCACGGCAATGCCGCCCTGGGCCCGATTGGTGTTGGAATCGGCCTTGTTCTTTTTCGTCAGGATGGCCACGGAATGCCCGCGCTGCGCAACCTTGAGGGCGAAGCTCAGCCCGGCGATCCCGCTGCCCACCACCAGAACGTCGAAATGCTTGGTCACAGTTCGACGTTATCGATCAAACGCACTTCGTCCACCCACGCCGCCACCGCCAGCAGGGTCCGGCCGGGCGCGACCTCGCGCAGCGGTTCGAACGTGTCCTTGTCCACCAGGGCGGCATAGATGATGCGCACGCGCCGCTTCTGGCTGAGCAAGTGGGTCGCCTCGGCGATAAGCCGGTCGGAGCGGTGCTCGCCGCCGGCCACCATGTCCTGGGCACGGCGCAACGCCTGGAAAATCACCAGCGCGTCCTCCCGCTGCGAGGCGGTGAGGTAACGGTTGCGCGAACTCATGGCCAAGCCGTCCGGCTCCCGCAGGGTCGGCGCAACCATAATCTCGACCGGAAAATGCAGGTCGGCCGCCATCTTTTTCACCACCGCCACCTGCTGGGCGTCCTTCTGCCCAAAAACGGCGATTTGCGGCCGCACGATGTTGAAAAGCTTCGCCACCACCGTGGCCACGCCGCGAAAGTGGGCCGGCCGCGATACGCCCTCGAGCGGCCTGCTCACCGTTTCCTCCGTCACGTACGTCGAATAGCCTTTGGGATAAATCTCCTCGGCCGGCGGAATGAAGACCGCATCGACCCCGGCCTCGGCGCACAGCTCCAAATCGTGCTCCAGCGTGCGCGGATAGCGGGCGTAATCCTCATTCGGACCGAACTGGGTGGGATTGACAAAGATCGACACGACCACGGCGTCGGCCTGGGCCCGGGCCAGCTTGACCAGGCTGAGATGGCCGGCGTGCAGCGCGCCCATCGTCGGCACGAATCCCAACCGGCGGTTTTTTGCGCGCATTTTTTCCGCCAGCGCCTGCATCTCGCAAACGGTCTCGATTTTTTGCATGGGCATATTAGTGAAGACAACTCGGGCTTGAATTAACAAGAGCCCTCTCGCTTATTCAAGTATTTCGCCCGCCGCACCTGCCCGGTTCACGTTCCCTTTACCGAAATGATCCGCATCAACGAAAATTACACCAAGCTCAAGGCTTCCTACCTTTTCAGCGACGTCGCCCGGCGCGTTGCCGCCTACCAGCAGGCAAATCCCGGCAAGCCCATCATCCGCCTCGGCATCGGCGACGTGACCGAACCTCTCCCGCCCGCCTGCATCGCCGCGCTCCATGCCGCGACCGACGAGCTGGCGGACCGCGCCACTTTTCGCGGTTACGGACCGGAACAGGGCTATGCCTTCCTGCGCGAAGCCATCGCCCGGCACGACTTCGCCGCCCGCGGCGCGAAGGTCGAGCCCGATGAAATTTTCGTCAGCGACGGTGCGAAGTGCGATTCCGGCAATATCCAGGAGATTTTCGCCAATGACATTCGCATCGCCATCACCGACCCGGTGTATCCGGTGTACGTCGACACGAACGTGATGGCGGGCCGGACCGGACCGAACCGCGACGGCCGTTACGAAGGCATTACCTATCTGGAATGCACCCCGGCAAACGGCTACGTGCCGTCGCTCCCCTCCGCGCCCGTCGATCTGATTTATCTTTGTTTCCCCAACAATCCCACCGGCACGGTGGCGACGCGCGCCCAGCTCGCCGCCTGGGTCGCGTTCGCAAAAAAGCACAAGGCTGTGATCCTCTTCGATGCCGCTTACGAGGCCTATATCCGCGACCCGCAGATTCCGCACAGCATTTACGAAATCGAGGGCGCCCGCGACGTGGCCATCGAGTTCCGCAGCGCCTCGAAGACGGCCGGGTTCACCGGCACCCGCTGCGCCTACACCGTGGTGCCGAAGACGGTCGTGGCCTGGGACGCCGCCGGCAACGCCCACCCCCTTCACGCCCTTTGGAACCGCCGCCATGCCACCAAGTTCAACGGCGTAGCCTATCCCATTCAGAGGGCGGCCGCGGCCATCTACACCGATGCCGGCCTGCAGCAGGTGCGTGCACTGACGGATTTCTATCTCGGCAACGCCAAGCTCATCCGCGAGGCCATGAGCCGGCTCGGCCTGCCCTGCGCCGGCGGCGAGAACGCGCCTTATCTTTGGATCAACACCGGCCGCGACTCCTGGGAATTTTTCGACATGCTCCTGAACCAGGCCCAGGTCGTCTGCACGCCGGGCGCCGGTTTCGGCCGCTGCGGCGAAGGCCATGTCCGGATCAGCGCCTTCAACTCGCGTGAAAATGTCGAAGCGGCCCTCGCCCGCATCACTGCGGTGCTGAAATGAGCCGGCGGCTATTTCGCCGGCAAGGCCGCGGCGATGGCGTCGGCCAGTTGGCCGGCGTCGGCGCCGAGTAGCTCAGCCAGCTTCGCGTAATCCTTGCCGTCCCATTTCGCCGGCGCAGCGACGAAGGCGTGGGTGGTCCGGCCGCTGCCATCGGGCGCGGCGATGTCGAAGGTCGCGGAAAAATTCACCCCTCCGTCCGCCGTGCCCTCGCAGGCGAGGATCTGCACGCGCACGTCCGCATCGCGCGGCTCATCTAAATGAAAGGGGTACGCCGTCACCTGGGCCGCGCCGGCCAGCTTGGCGCGGAGCACCCGGGTGAGGCCGGCCTCGAGCGGCTCGGCCCAGCGCGCCTGGTCAGTGTAATGGATCTCGCTCGCGCCCTGGCGGATGGCAAGCGAGGGGGGTTTCAAATAATCCGGCAGACGCAGGGGCAGAAGGCCGAGCCGCACCGCCGGGGTCCTGGCCGGTGCAGTTTCCGCCATGGTGGGCAGCAGGTAATAACGGGTGGTATCGGGCTTGGCCTCCGGCAGGGAGCACGCCGCCGGCCAAAGGCAGAACACCGAGGCCAGGAGGCAGAAGCCGGGAAGAGAAAGCCGGCGCGGGAGCGTCGGCGCGACCGTCCTTGCGCACCTTTTATTTTTCATTTTTCGCGTCTTTCGGCTTCACCTCAGGGTGATGGTTTTTTGCCCACGAGCAGGGCGTTGGGATCGCGCTCGAGAAAATCGGCCAGGCGCCGCACCGCTTCGGCGGCCTCGCCGAGCTGCTGCAAGGTCTGGGCGGCCTGTTCCCCCACGCCGTTCTGCGCCTCGATGAAGTGCTGGGCGCTGGCCGCCGCGGTATTGAACCGCTCCAGCGCGGAGCGGGCCTCCTTAAGCGTGGCGGTGAGGTTTTCGCCCGCCGGCGTGACCTGGGTGTCAAGCTTGGCCAACACACCGCGCAGGCCGGTGATCGCGGCATTGAGATTGGCAAACGCCTGGCGGGCGTCAGGCGACGACGCCAGGTCCTTTACCGCCACGCCCGCGTCCTTCCATTGATTGACCATGCCTTTCACGTCGGCGCCGTCGAGCTGCCGGTGCGCGTCGGTGACAAGGCCTTTCAAATTTTCCACCAGGCCCTCGAAGTCGACCTTCTTCAGGTTGTTCAGGATCACGGAAAAACTCGCCTGATATTCCGAGGTGAGCGAGCGGACGGCGGGGACGACGGCGTACTTCACCTCGGTGAAATTGACGGGCGGCGCGGGATACTCCTGGGGATCGAGATAGTTGAGCTCGACAAAAAGCAGGCCGGTGGCGAGGCCGACGACGCCGAGCTGGGCCCGCAGGCCGCGGTCGACCATGTTCTGAAACACGCCGCGCTTCGAGAGGTCGATCGGCGCGCCGCGCGGATCGGTGATGATGTTGCGATTCAGTTCGCAAACCACGGCGGCGACAGCGTGGTTTTTGGCCGCATCGTAGCGCACGCTGAGATCGACCACCCGCCCCACCCGGACGCCGCGCAGCTTGACCGGCGAGCCGAGATCGAGCCCATGCACGGATTCATCGAAATAAACCACAAATCGCTGCGGCTGGGAAAAAAGGCTCAGCCCTCCGAAAGAGAGCAGCGCAATGAGGGCGAGGAGGAGAGCTCCTACGACGAAGGCCCCGATCACGGAAGGACTGAGTTTCGGCTTCACGGGCGGCAATGGTTAAGGATTTGCGGACGGGGGTGAAGTTTTTTGCGCGGCCCCGTCGCGCCTCAGGAATTCCTGTACGCGCGGATCGTCGCTCTCCTCCACCAGGGCCTGCGGCGGCCCCTCGGCGATGATGCCCTGGGCCGCACGGTCGAGAAGGATAACGCGGTCGGCCAGGGCAAAGATGCTCGCGAGCTCATGCGAAACGATGACCATGGTGGTGCCGAGCGTGTCGCGGATCTCGCGAATGAGTTCGTCGAGATGATAGGAGGTCACCGGATCGAGGCCGGCCGAAGGCTCGTCGAAAAACACGATTGCCGGATCGAGCGCCAGCGCCCGGGCCAGCCCGGCGCGTTTTTTCATGCCCCCGCTGATCTCCGCCGGATAATAATCCTCAAAACCGGAAAGCCCGACCTGGGCGAGCTTGAGCATGACGATCTGGTTGATTTCGCGGGGGGCGAGCGCGGTGTACTCTTCCAGCGGCAGGGCGACGTTTTCGCGAAGGGTCAGCGAGCTCCAGAGCGCCGCGCTCTGGTAAAGGACGCCAAAAGTTTTGAGCAGGGCCCGACGTTCCCCCGGCTCGGCGCGGGTAAAGTTTTTTCCGAAATAGCTGACCGAGCCGGCCAGCGGCTGGCGCAGGCCGATCATGTGCCGCAGCAGGGTGGTCTTGCCGCAGCCGCTGCCGCCGATGACGAAGAACAATTCGCTCCGCCGCACGGAAAAGGTCACGTCACGCAGCATCACCGTGTCGCCGTAGCCGCAGGTGAGGCGGTCGGCTTCGATGACACGGGATGGGTTGTTCTCCGCCATGGCTAGATGTGGAGAATGTTGAACACCACCGCGAAGACCGCGTCGGCGGTGACAATGAGAAGGATGGAGGTGACGACCGCGGAGGTGGCGGCGCGGCCCACTCCCGACGCGCTGCGCTCCGCCTGCAACCCGCGCAGGCAGCCGGCCAGGCCGACGATCATGCCGAAAGTTATGCTCTTGATCAGCCCTGCGCTCAGGTCGGAAAGATCGATCGCGCTCTGCGTCTCCACCCAGTAGGCGCTCGGCGGGATGTCCAGGATGCCGAGCGAAACGATCATGCCGCCAAAGATGCCGACGCCGTTGGCGTAAAGCGCGAGCAGGG
>DASRHD010000236.1:0-2705 GCA_035650695.1 Opitutaceae bacterium | reverse complement strand
GACGACGTGATCCAGACCGACGCCGCGCTCAATCCCGGCAATTCCGGAGGACCGCTGATCGACACCCACGGCGCCGTCATTGGCGTGAACACCGCCATCATTCGTCCGGCGCAGGGCATCTGCTTTGCCATCGCCAGCAATCTCGCCCGTTGGGTCGCCGGCTGGCTGATCAAGGACGGCCGCATTCGCCGCAGCTATCTCGGCCTGGGCGGACAGACCGCGCCGATCCTGCGCACGCTGGTGCGGCATCTCCATCTGACAGAGCAAAGCGGCGTGCTCGTCGCGCACGTCGAGCCGAATGGTCCCGCCGCCGCCGCCGGCCTGCGTGAGGGCGACATCATCATCAATTTCGACGCCCATCCGGTGCACAACATCAACGCCCTGCATCAGCTCCTCACCGCCGACTACATCGACCGGCCGGCGACGATGACGGTGCTGCGGCACACCGAACGGATTGTGGTTGAAGTCAGGCCGCGGGAAATGCCGGCGGACCCACGCTGAGCCAAGCCTCGGTGCGTTCCGCCCATGCCGTCGTCCGCCTTCACCTTTCACGCGGAAAAACTCCAGACCGATTATCTCCTTTTCACGGCTGAGCCGGAGGAAGCCGGCCCGCATCCGGTCGCGCTCGTGCTCGACGGCGACGATCAGTTTGAGGCCGCGGCCGATGCGCTGGCGGACCTGCGCCGCGCCGGGACGATCCCGCCGGTGCTTCTTGTCGGTGTCGGCTACGGCGGAAGCTATCGCGCGCCCAAAAACCGGCGGGCGCGGGATTACACTCCCACGCCTTCCACCGACGAGGCGACCGAGACCGGCTGCGCGCCGGCGTTCCTCGAATTCCTGACCGGAGAGCTTCTGCCTGAGCTCGGCCGAAGATACGCGATCAAGTCCGATGATGTCGCGCTCGCCGGGCATTCATTGGGTTCGCTTTTTGGGCTGTACGCCCTTTCGCGCACCGACGCCCCCTTCCGGCGCTACCTCGTCAGCAGCCCGTCGATCTGGTGGGACAACCGTTCGGTCCTGCGGCTGCTGGCGGCCGGCGCCAGCCGGGACCGCCCCGCGGCCAGGGCTTTTTTCAGCGTCGGAAATGCCGACACCGATTCCATGCGCGACGATTTGGAATTGCTCGAGCGCCAGCTCGCGGCCCAGCCGGTGTTGAAATTGGAATATCAATTCGAACGATTCGACGGCAAAGACCATTACAACGCCCTGCCCGTCGCCTTCCGCGCCGGCCTGCGCTGGCTTTATGCCGGGCGCGGGCGTAACCTATGAGGTTACAATTACCCCGGCGAAGGGGCCTTTGACCCCGCCGCAACGCCCGCCCGTCACCGGCGAGAAAAAACTTACCTGGCGGCGAAATTTAGTGTTAGGCTGGCCGGCTACCAAACCGCATGAGCCGCAATCTCGAGCCGTGGGAGCAACAACTGGATGATTTTGATCCGGCGCGCCGCCAGGCCGCGCTGGAAGAACTGTGGCGTCTGGCCCGGACGGGCGAGGTCCGGCTGCCCGCGCCGGGAACGGATGTGAACCTCCACAGCCACACGTTTTTTTCCTACAATGCCTACGGCTACTCGCCGTCGAAGTTCGCCTGGCTGGCGCGCCAGCGCGGACTGGCGGCGGCGGGGGTGGTGGATTTCGACGTGCTTGACGGGCTGGAGGAATTCTGGGCGGCCGGCCGGCTCATCGGGCTGAAGCGCTGTGTCAGTCTCGAATCGCGCACCTACGTCCCGGAATTTTCCACCCGCGTCCTCAATTCGCCCGGCGAGCCCGGCATCGCCTATAACATGGGCGTGGGTTTTCCGCGGCCAACGCCGCATCCGCTGCTCGCGCAAATGCGCCGCACCGCCGAGCGACGCAACCGCGAGCTGGTCGAGCGGGTCAACGGCTTTCTCCGTCCGGTCGCGCTCGATTACGATCGCGACGTCCTCGCGCTCACCCCGAACGGCAATGCCACCGAGCGGCACATCTGCGAGGCTTACGCCAAAAAAGGCGATGCGGCCTTCTGGCGGGAAAAGCTCGGTGACGCTCCGGCTGATCCGGCGAAGCTGCAGGCACTGATCCGGGCCAAGACCATGAAACAGGGTGGCGTCGGTTACGTCCGGCCCGACCGCGGGTCCTTCCCGCTCCTGACGGAGATGAATAATTTTGTCCGCGAGAGCGGGGCCATCCCCACCCTGACCTGGTTTGATGGAACCTCCGAAGGGGAGCGGGCCGCGGATGAACTTTTCCAGGTCTCCATTGCGGCCGGGGCGGCGGCGCTGGCGATTATTCCCGACCGCAATTATACTCCGGGCGTGAAGGATCAAAAACTGGCGAACCTCTACGATGTCGTGGGCCGCGCCGAGAAGCACGGCTTTCCCGTCATCGTCGGCACGGAGATGAACGCGCCCGGCAACAAATTCGTCGACGCCTTTGACACGGCCGAGCTCAAGCCGCTCGTGCCGGTTTTCCTCAAGGGGGCCCACATCGTCTACGCCCATTCGGTGCTCCAGCGCGAGAGCGGGCTTGGTTATCTCAGCGACTGGGCGGCGAGGAATTTTCCGGCCGTGTCGGCAAAAAACGAGTTTTTTGAGCACCTCGGCCGGGCGTTGCCGCCCGAGCATGAGGACCGTCTGCGCGGCCTGCCGCCGGACGTGACAGCGAAGACAATTTTCCACAAGATCGAAAACCTTTGAATCTATGTCGACGACATCCCTTCCCGAAAAACA
>DASRHD010000235.1:0-2187 GCA_035650695.1 Opitutaceae bacterium | reverse complement strand
GAAAAAAATGCACCGCGGCCGGGCCCGGAGTGGCGGTTCGCCGATATGGTTACCGGCGCCTGCCTGCTCGTCCGTCGGGAACTGTGGCAGCAGCTCGGAGGTTTCGATCCAAAATACGTGAACGGGTGTGAAGACGTCGATTTTTGCCTCCGGGCAAAAGCCGCCGGCTTTGCCAGCGTGGTGGCGCTCCGCAGTGTGGTCCTGCATCATGTCAGCGCTTCGCCCGGCCGGAAACGCCGGGACGAGGAAAATGCCTATCGGCTTACGCTCCGCTGGCGCACGCAGCTGGTCCAGCTCGGTCTGCCCGCCTGGTGCCGCAAGTTCATCGAATGTGATCTTAACGCCGCCACCCCTCCCCTCGCGGCCCTCTCCGCCTTCCGATATCTCGCCGGCTGGAGCCGACAGGCCCCCGCTTTCGCCGTCGCGGGAATGCAGGCCGCGATTGAACTCGAACTCTCGCGCTGGGAAAAAATCGTCGGTCCCCTGGCGTAACCTCGCGAGAGAAAGTTTTGCCAAGGCCGGTGCGCTCCGTTTCGCTGCTCCTTTCCATGCTTTTTTTCCGTCAGGCCCAGCCCGCCGCCGTCCGCCGTCGCGGGATCGGCTGCGATGGGCTTTTTTTCGATGAGTTCGCCTCCGACTCGGCATGGATTCGCGAACGGGCCGTGGTGCGGCTGCCCCCGCTGACGGAAGCCACGACCTTGGTGGTACGCGGCGAATTCCGGCCGCATCCGGAGGTACGCGGCCTGGAGACGGGGCCGATCGGCGCCAGTTTTTCCGTCAATGGCCGCCGGGTGGCTGCCTTCAGCTCGCTTCAGCCCGGACCTTTCAGCGTGCGCTTCACCGCAGGCAACCGGGGCGCCCGACGCGGCCCCGTCCTGCAAGTGCGGCTGCGCGGCGTGGGTGGAACCAATTTTTTCGCGTGGCTTGGCCGGATCGCCGCCCGCCATCCCATTGCCGCCGGGCTGCAACGCTTTCGCGCCCAAAATAAAAACCGCCAGCTCCGCCTCACCCGCATTGAAACCTCCACCGGCGAAATGGTCTTCGATTTTTCCGTCCGCCATGCGCCTTTTGCCGTCGAGTTTGTCCGCCGCCGCCTCCAACTCGGCATTAATGTCGCCGGTTTCTTCACGGCCGACCTCGGTATCGGCGAATCTGCCCGCTGCATGGTGCGCGCGGCGGACGCGGTGCAGCTGCCCGCCGCGCTAATCGACCTGAAGCTCCATTGCAAAAATCCGCGCAGCGACCCCACCTATCTGGCCCGCCTCCAGGAGGCGCCCGCCCATCCGGTCAATGTGGTTCATCTCGATCCGCCGGTGGCGCGCGAACTTAATCACCGTCATCCCGGCCTGCTTCACGGCCGCTACAACATCGCCTACTGGGCATGGGAGCTGCCGGAATTTCCGGATTCGTGGCTGCCTTGCTGCGATTATTTCAACGAAATCTGGTGCCCGAGCGAGTTTACCCGCGCCGCCATTGCGGCCAAGGCCCCGCTGCCGGTGCATGCTATGCCTCACGCGATTTCGTTTACCCGGCCAGCCGGGCCGCCCGCGGCGCTGCGCGCGCGTTTCGGCCTGCCGGGGGATAAATTCCTTTTTCTTTTCCTCTACGATCTCAACAGTTATTCGCCACGCAAAAATCCCCACGCCGTGCTCGAGGCCTACCGCGCCTCCGGCCTGGGAGAAAAAGAGGCCGCCCTTGTCATCAAGGTCCACGGCGTCGCCGGCAATGAAAAGGAACTGGCCGAGCTTCGCTCCGCCGTGGCCGACCTGCCCGCCACCACCCTTCTTACCGATACGCTCTCCCGCAGCGGAGTTTACGCCCTCGAGGCCGCGTGCGACTGCTTCGTCTCGCTCCACCGCAGCGAAGGCTTCGGACTGGCGCTGGCGGAAAGCATGTTTCTCGGCAAGCCGGTCATCGCCACCGACTGGTCGGGCACGACGGAGTTTTTGAACGAAGGCAACGGCTGTCCGGTGCGCGCCCGGCCCGTCGTCCTCGAGCAAAACCACGGCCCATACGCAAAAGGCCAGACCTGGGCCGAACCTGACCTCCAGCATGCCGCGCAGTGGATGCGGATGCTCGCCAACGACGCCGCGCTCTGCGCCCGCCTGGGCGCGGCCGCGCGCCTGACCATTGAAGAAAAATTTGCTCCGAAAATAGTTGGAACACGCTACCTCCGCCGTCTCGAAG
>DASRHD010000234.1:0-7844 GCA_035650695.1 Opitutaceae bacterium | reverse complement strand
AGGCTACGACATCATGCTCGCGATCGACCTCTCCGGCTCGATGACCACGCCGGATTATGAAAAAAACGGCCAGGCCCTCACCCGTCTGCAGGCGATCAAGCCGGTCATCCAAGCCTTCATCGACCGCCGGACCAACGATCGCATCGGCGTGGTCCTCTTTGCCAAGAATGCCTATACGCTCGCGCCCCTCACCTTCGACCATGCCTGGCTGGCGCGACAGGTCGAGCGCCTGCGTATTGGCTTGGTGGATCCGAACCAAACCGCCATCGGCGACGGGCTTGGCCTTGCCCTTACCCGCCTGGAGCAACCGGCGCGCACCGACCAGGGTCACCGCAAGGGCGCCTTCGTCGTTCTCCTGACCGACGGTGCCAATAATGCCGGCGCGCTCGCGCCCGCCCAAGCGGCGAACATCGCCCGCTCCCGCGACATTCCCATTTACACCGTCGGCGCCGGCCATGATGCCGATCTCGACGAGGACTCGCTCATCGACATCGCCGATACTACCGGTGGAAAATATTTCCGCGCTGCGGACTCCGACACGATTGAAAACGCCTTCAAGGCTATCGATCGGGCGCAAAAAATCGAGTTTCAGGCTCATTCCTATCTCATCACGACCGAGCTTTTTCCCTGGCTCGCCGTTCCCGGCATCGCGTTGCTGCTGCTGGCCGCCCTGCTGGCCCGGCCCGGCACCGCCGGCGGGCCACGATCCGCGCCGCGTTTGTCATGAACTTCTATTGGCCACATGTCCTTTGGCTGCTCTTTGCCCCTGCCGCCCTGCTGGCGTGGGGATGGTTTCGCCGCGCCGCCGTCGCCCGTTCCATTCATCCCAAAATTCTTCAGGCCGAGGCGGATGCGCGGCACCTTTCGCTCGTTTCCGGCCCTGCCCGCAGGACCGGCCGGGCCCAGCCCTGGCTCTGTGCCGGCCTCGCCCTCGCCATCGTCGCCCTGGCCCGGCCGCAATGGGGCCGGATCGAGGAGCCGGTCTTTGACCAATCGCGGGAAATCCTGCTCGCCCTCGATCTTTCCCGCAGCATGAACGCCCAGGACGTCGCGCCCTCGCGCCTCGACCGCGCCAAACTTCTCATCCAATCGCTGCTCGACCGTCTCCGCGGCGAACGGGTGGGCCTCGTGGTCTTTTCCGGCACGGCATTCCTGCAAAGCCCGCTCAGCGCCGATTACGAAATTCTCCATGAATTTCTTCCCGCCCTCAACACCGGCTTCATGCCGGAAGGCGGCACTAATTACCGGGACCTGCTCGAGACGTCCCTCGACGCTTTCAGCAACGCCGATGCCGACCGCTATCTCATCATTTTGAGCGATGGCGAGGCCACCGACGACGACTGGCGGCCGCTGATCGACGATCTGAAACGCAAAAACATCCGGGTTATCGGTCTGGGCGTCGGCACGAGCTCCGGCGCGATGATCCCTGACGGCGCCGGCGGATTCGTCAAGGACGGCCGCGGTGCGGTGGTGCTCTCCAAACGGGAGGACGCCACCTTGCGCGAGCTCTCGGAAAAAACCGGGGGTGCCTATGCTGATGCCAGCAGCTGGGTCGATCTGCCCGCCCTGCTCCAAGCCACGGTTGACGCCGGCCGCCGGGGCCAGTTCCACGAGGAGAATCGCGTCCGCTTCGTCGACCGCTTTCAGTGGGCGCTTGCGCCCGCCCTGCTCTGCCTGCTCATCAGTTTCTGGCTCGAGTTCCCCGTCCGGCCGCGGCCGCGCGAGGTGCGCCTGGCACCCCCGCCGGAAGGCGCCCGCCGGAAGGCCGCACTGCAGACGGCGGCGGCTGCCCTGGCCTTCTTCTGCCTGTTCGCCTCCGTATTTTCCCACCGGCTCCGCGCGGCGGACGAAGACACCTATGCCGCGCCGGTCGCCGACCTTGTCGGCCGCCTCGCCGGGCAAAAAACGACCTCCGCGGGGAATTGGGCCGATCTCGCCCAGACCACGCTCACTTATGGCCAGCGGCTGCAAAATTCCCAGAAGTCCGTTCCGGCCGGACCGGTGCGCGATGCGCTCGCCGCGGTTGACGCCGGCGAAGCCCTCGACCGCAAGGCGGCGGACTGGCCGCAACTCCGCCGCCAGCTCGCTGCCCTGTTGAAAAAGCCGCCGGAACAGAAACCGCCTCCGCCGCAACCCCAGCCGCAGCAAAACCAGTCTCAGCAGCAACAGGAGCAAAAACAGAGTAATCAGGATCAAAAGTCCCAGCCGCAAAATTCATCCAGCGACAAGTCGCAGCAAAACCAGGGATCGCAGTCGAAACAGCCCAACCAGGCTTCCCATCCGGAGCAGAGCCAGAGCTCGCCCGCCCAAAACCAGCCGAAGCTCGGACCCTCTGCCTTCGGGTCAATGAAGCCTCCCCCGGCTCAACCGCCCTCGAAGCCGCAGATCGCCGACGCGCGCGAGCTTCAGAAATTTGGCGGCACGCCGCGGCAAAAAAGTCCCGAGGCCTCCGATCCCGCCCTTGCCGTGCCGTTGGAAAAACTCGACCAGCTCAAGCAGCAGGATTCGCCCGCCCTCCTTTATGAACTGATGCGCGGCCAAACCAAGCCGCCGGCCGACAACGGAAAAAACTGGTGACACCCATGCGCATACCTTTCCTCTTCTTCCTCGCGTCGCTTCTCGCCGCTGCCGCCCGGGCCCAAACCGCCCACTGGGAGCCCTCCGGCGGAACGCTGGCCTTCGACCAAGACTGCGAACTCAAGCTGGTTTTCGACGACTGCACGCCAAAGGACGATTCCATCAAGCCGCCGCCGGTGCCCGGCATGGAAATTGATATTTCTTCGCGCAGTTCCGGCCTCTCCATCATCAATGGCCAGTCCAGTTCGAATTACACCATCACCTACCTCGCCCATCCCACCCGTCATGGCGCGGCCGAAATACCCGCCTTCACGGTCGCGACGAACAAGGGCGACGTCCAGGTTCCGGCCGTCACGTTCGACATCGACACCAACGCTTCCGCCACGGGAGGGAGCAACCCGGGCTCGGCCGGTTCGGTGGCAGATGCGGCCCATGCCAAGCTCGCCCCGGCCGGAGGCGAATTCTGGGCCGGCGAAGTCTTTCCCCTCAGTTACACCCTCGATCTTGCACGCCGGTACCGGCCGCAGGGCATCGGCGACCTGCAATGGTCGCCCGCTCCGCTCACGGTGGAGGATTGGTCAAAGCCCGATCAATTCGAGCTGGCGGTCAACGGCGAGCCGCATCTCGGCGTCGTCTACAAGAGCCGCGGTTATGCCCGCACCCCCGGCGAAATCACCCTCTCGCCGGTGCGCCAGCAAGTCCAGCTCGCCGTCGGCGGTTCGCCCTTCGATCCGTTCTCTTTCGCCTTTCCCCGCCTGGTCGAACGCACGGTGGCAAGCAATGCCCCCACTTTCACGATCAAGCCGCTGCCGCCCGGGCCCGCCGACTTCAGCGGTGCGGTCGGACAGTTCGCCTTCACGAGCAAGGCCGTTCCCGCCACGGTGGCGGTGGGCGAACCCATCACCTGGACGCTGGCCTTGAGCGGTACGGGCAACTGGCCCGATATCGCCGGCCTCCCCGCCCGTGAAGTCTCGCAGGATTTTCAGGTCGTGTCGTCAAAGCCGAAGCGCGAATTGAAAAATGGCCTGCTCTTCGACGCCACGTTGACGGAGGATGCCATTCTCATTCCGACCAAGGCCGGCACCTACACGCTGCCCCCTTCGCACTTCGTTTATTTTGACCCGAAAACTGGTAGTTATAAAACAATTACAACCGACAGCCTGACCGTCACGGTCACGCCCGCCATGGCGGCCAATTCCCGCCAGCCGGCGGCAAACGTGCCCGCCGCGCCCACCGGCCCGGCGTTGAAGCTGCCCGGTCCACCGGCCGGGCCGACGGCGATTCCGGGCGATACCCTGCCGGGTGCCGGCCGGGCGCCGGTGCCATGGGACCGCGAGACACTCGTCGCCGCGCTCCTTGCGCCGTTTGCCGGGTTGTTGCTGTTCTGGCTGGCGCTGGCGCTGCGCCGCGCCCGCGCCACCGATCCACGCCTCCCCCAGCGCGAAGCTCATGCCCGCCTTGCCGTGACGCTCGCCCGGCTTCGCGCCACGACCGAACCGGCGGAGCGCACCCGCCTTCTCCTCGCCTGGCAGCATGACTCAATCATTCTCGCCCGCCTCCGCCACGCGGCGCCGCCCGCCACCGCTTTCGATGACGCCGCCTGGCAGCAACTCTGGCGCGAATCTGAGCGCGCCCTTTACGCCGCCGGTGCCGCCCTCCCCCCCGACTGGCCTGACCGGGCCGCCGCGGCGCTGGCCGCCCGGCCCGCGCCAAAATTCTCCGCCGCCTCGCTGCTCTTGCCCCGCAATCTTCTGCCCTTTGCCGCCGCCATCCTGCTTGTGCTCACGCTCCGGGCCGACGCCCCGGCGCCGGCCGATCCGATGGCGGCGTACCACGCCGGTGATTTTGGCGCCGCTGAAAGTGGCTGGCGCGCCGCGCTGGCGCGGACGCCGACCGACTGGATCGCACGCCATAATCTCGGTCTCGCGCTCGTTCAGCAGGATCGCTGGCCGGAAGCGGCGGCGCAATGGACCGCGGCTTTTGTTCAGCATCCGGAAAACGCCTCTCTGCGCTGGAATCTCGCGCTCGGCTTCGAGCACGCCGGCTATGCCGCCTCCGAGCTTGCCGCCTTCGCCTCACCCACCCCGCTGCAGCTTGTCGCCCGCCTGGCCTCGCCGGCGGAATGGCAGTTGGTCCTTGTCGCGCTCGCCACCCTGGCCGCGTTCGCTTTCGCCCTGCTGCTGCTGCGCGCCTACGGACACCTTCCGGCCTGGACCCAGTTAATCGCGTTGCTCTTGCTCATCCTCGCCCTGCTCGCTGCCGCCGGCGCGGGCGCCGGGCTTTATGCTTACGGCCAGGCCGCCGACGCGCGCGCCGTCATCGCCTGGCATTCCACCACGCTGCGCTCCATCCCCACCGAAGTCGACAGCACGCAGAAAACCTCGCCGCTCGCCGCCGGCAACCTCGCCGTGGTGGACAAGACCTTCCTTGGCTGGTCACGCCTCGTTTTCGCCAACGGCCAGACCGGTTGGGTGCGGACCGAGGATGTGGTTGCGCTCTGGCGCTGACCGTCCCCTTCGCCTCCCTACCGCCAAAGCGCATCCGCCTCGTACGGTGGAGCGCCTTCGAGCAGCGGCCAGACATCATCCACGGTCCGGGCCATGGTGAACAGGCCGGCGGCACGTGCGGAGGTGAAATGCTCCCGCGCCATGCGCGCGAAAAATTTCAACAGGTCGTCGTAAAAACCGTCCTGGTTGACCAGCACGACCGGCTTGTCCAAGCGCCGCAGGTAGCGGAGCGTCACGATCTCGGCGAATTCCTCGAGGGTGCCGATCCCGCCCGGGAGGGTGACGAAGGCCGACGCGCGCTCCTCCATCAGCCGCTTGCGCTCGCGCATGGTGGTCACGGTGACAAGCTCGTCCGCTTCATGGTAGGCCAGTTCGCGCGAGATCATAAAATCGGGAATGATCCCAACCACATGCCCGCCGGCCGCCTTGACCGCGCGGGCAACAATGCCCATCAGGCCGACGTGTCCGCCGCCGTAAACCAAGCCCCAGCCGCGGGCGACCATGCCGCGGCCCAGCTCCTCCGCCACCGCGTGATACTTTGGCTCGAGGTGATCGCTGGAGGCACAGTAAACGCAGAGGAGCTTTTGCATGGGAAACTTTGAACCGCTAATTAACGCCGATTCACGCAAAATTTTTGCCCTGCATCGATCGAGCCAGGTGTCTTCCATGGCGTTTATGCGTGTGAATTAGCGGTTCAATCTTTGTGAAATTTAGGCTTAGTGGAAATCAGTGGCTGCAAACACTCCAACTTATCGCGGGCGGATCGCGCCCTCGCCCACCGGTCTGCTTCATCTCGGCCATGCCCGTACTTTTTGGATCGCGGCCGAGCGCGCCCGTGCCGCCGCCGGCGTTCTCGTCCTGCGCAACGAAGACCTCGATGCCGTGCGCTTCCGGATGGATTTTGTCCAGGCGATGATCGAAGACCTGCGCTGGCTCGGACTGACCTGGCAGGAGGGTCCCGACGTCGGCGGACCGTACGCGCCTTACAACCAGAGCGAACGCCGGCCGCTCTACCGCGCCGCCCTGGAAACGCTTCACGCCGCCCGCCTGATTTTCCCCTGCAGCCATTCGCGGCGCGACGTGCTTGAGGCGGCCAGCGCCCCGCACGACGGCGAGAATGACGAACCGGTCTATCCGAAAAAATTCCGTCCGCCGCCCGACGCGCCGCTTCCGCCTCTCGGCGACCGCATTTCCGTGAGCTGGCGTTTCCGCGTGCCGGACGAAGTGATGTCGTTCGCCGACGGCCTGCTCGGCGAGCAACGCGCGACCGCCGGCGGGGATTTCGGCGATTTCCTCGTCTGGCGCAAGGACGACACCCCCTCCTACCAGCTCGCCTGCGTGGTGGACGATGCGGCCATGCGCATCACCGAAGTGGTGCGCGGCGCCGATCTCGTCCGTTCCACCTTTCGCCAGCTCCTGCTTTACCGCGCGCTCGGGCACATGCCGCCGGCGTTTTGCCATTGCCCGCTCATGACCGACGAACATGGCGTCCGCCTGGCCAAACGCCACGACGCCCTCAGCCTGCGCACGCTACGGACTCAAGGCGTGACACCGTATGCAATCCGGCAAAAACTCAATTTAGAAACCACGAAGTCATGATTTGGTTTCCGTTTCCGTCTCCGTGGACTTCTAAATTAATTTTATGACCGTCAAGATTGGCGTCCTCAACATTTCCGACCGCGCTGCCGCCGGCGTCTATGAAGACACTCCCGGTCGGGCGGTGGTCGCCCTTCTGCGCGAATGGCTGACCACGCCGTTCGAGACCGATTACAAGATCATCCCTGACGAGCGCGCGTTGATTGAAGCCGAGCTGCAACGCCTGGCCGATGAGGCCGGCTGCGGACTGGTCGTCACCACCGGCGGGACCGGACCGGCGCCGCGCGATGTCACTCCCGAGGCCACCGCCGCCGTCTGCGAAAAAATCCTGCCCGGCTTTGGCGAACTCATGCGCACCGCCTCGCTCAAGTTCGTGCCGACGGCGATCCTCTCGCGGGCGACCGCCGGCATCCGCGGGCGGACGCTGATCGTCAACCTGCCCGGCCGGCCCAAGGCGATCCGGGAAAATCTCGAGGCGATCTTCCCCGCGATTCCCTATTGCCTCGACCTCATCGGCGGCCCGCGGCTGGAAACCAATGAGACGATGATGAAGGCCTTTCGTCCGAAGGGCTGAACCGAGTGTCAGTTGCGCCACGCCGCCGGCAGGAGGACCTGCGGACCGTGGACGGTCGCGGCGTAATAAAGGCAGAAGATTCCCACGCCCAGCGTGACGAGGAAAAGCATCTCGCCCAGGTCGCCCCCGCCCTGCCGGCTGGTCCGGCGCAGGGCCCGGACCAGCGCCTCGATCGCCGGGGCGATGGCGAACGCCACGACCGAGCTGCCGAACAGCACCATGACGATGACGAAAAGGGTGCGCAACAACAGGTCGTGGATCACACCGGCCTTGTAGCTGATGAGGTTGTTGCAGAGATTGAGCAGCAGCAGGCAGCAGGGCAGAACGTAATAGTTGCGGACGATTTTTTCTTTTTTGGCGGCGAGCGAGGGCATGATTTGGGCCGGAGCATTCGACATTTTTCCGCCATGATGCAAACTCAGAGCGAAGCCATATTTTCTGCCATGCCTTATCTCAATATTCAGACCAATCTTCCGCGCCTCAAGAAAACCGACATCCTCAAGCATGCCTCGGCGCTCGTCGCCACTGAACTCGATAAACCGGAGGAGTTCGTCATGGTCGCACTCGAGGCGGACACGCCCATGCTTTTT
>DASRHD010000233.1:0-3725 GCA_035650695.1 Opitutaceae bacterium | reverse complement strand
CTCATATCCGCATAAACCATGAAAATCACCCGCAAATTACTTCTCATCGGCTTCACCGCATTGCTCGGCATTACCGCGATTTCCGTGCTGGCGAAAGACAAGGAAACGGATGAGGACTCCGACGCCAAAGTCACCGGCTCGATCCGCGTCGAAGGCAAGCACAAGCGCGTCGAACTGGTGGCTCTGGCGAAAATTTCCTTCGACGATGCCCTGAAGGCCGCCGAGGCCAAGGTCCCCGGCACCGTGATCAAGGCCGAGCTCGAGGCCGAGCACCACACATTGATGTATTCCTTCGAGATCGTGGGGGCGGACAAGACGGTCACGGAGGTCGAGATCGACGTCGGCAACGGCCAGGTGCTCGACGTGAACAAGGACTAGCCGGCGGCTTCCTCCTTTCGCCTCGTCTCCGCTGCGCGGCCCCTTCTATAGATGATGTCCATGCGCATTCTTGTGGTTGAGGACGAAAAGAAGATCGCCTCGTTTGTGCGCAAGGGTCTTGCCGAGGCCGGCTTCAACGTCCTGACCTGCGCGCGCGGCGATGATGCGCTGCGCCTCGCGTCCGCCGAGCGGTTCGATGCTCTTGTGCTCGACATCATGCTGCCCGGCCGGGACGGACTGAGCGTACTGCGGCAGCTGCGCGACCAGCGCAACACCGTCCCGGTTCTTCTTCTCACCGCCCGGGACGGACTGGCCGAGCGGGTGGAGGGGCTCAACCTCGGAGCCGACGACTATTTGCCCAAGCCGTTCTCGATGGAGGAATTGATCGCGCGGCTGCGCGCCATCGGCCGGCGGCTTTCCGGTGAGGGCCTGAGTGTGCAGCAATGCGAGGATCTCACGCTGAACCTGATCACCCGGGAGGCCTGGCGCGCCGGGCAGAAGGTCGAACTGACCACGCGCGAATACGCGTTGCTCGAGTTTTTGCTGCGCTCGCCCGGCCGCGTGCTCACCCGCACCCAGATTTATGAGCAGGTCTGGGACTACCATTTTGATCCGGGAACCAATATCGTGGACGTCTGCATCCAACGGCTGCGACGCAAAGTCGACGACGGTCATCCGGTGAAGCTGATCCAGACGGTGCGCGGCGTCGGCTACACCCTCAGGCCCGGCCCATGAAACACTGGCCTCTGCGCTACAAGATCACGGTCTGGGCCGCGCTGACGACCGGCCTGGCGCTGCTCACATTCGGCCTTGGCGCGACGTGGAATGTCTACTCCGAGGAAATCGAGGCGGTTGACAGGGGCATGGCGGCCGACGCCCGTCTGCTGCTCGCCCACCGGTCCGAGCTCGGCCAGCCGGAAACCAAAAACAAGGACTGGCTGGCGGCATTGCCGGATGCCACGGCCTCGCTTTACGGCTATGCCATCGGTGCGACCGGGCGGGGGGATGCCCTCCGGGTTTATCCGGAGAGTCTGGCGTCCCTCACCACGCCCTGGCCGCCGCCGAAGAAATTTTTCACCCAGAAGCTGGGCGGGAAGCATCTTCGCATCGGCGTTTTCACCGCCGGGGGGGACACGCTTTTGCTGGCCGCCAAGATCGGATCGGTGCGGGAAATTGTGAGCGACCTGCTCGGCGCCTATCTGCTGGCGCTTCCATTTGTCCTCCTCGTCGTTGCCGGCGGGAGCTGGTGGATCGCCGGCCGGGCGCTGCGGCCGGTCGCCGAAATCACCCGGGCAGCCGCCTCGATCACCGCCGACCGGCTCGGCGAGCGCCTGCCCGCGCCGGCCGTGCAGGACGAGATCGGCCGGCATGTGGTCGTGCTCAACGGCATGTTTGACCGGCTGCAGCGCAGTTTCGAGCAGGCCACGCGCTTCACCGCCGATGCCGCCCACGAGTTGCGCACGCCGCTCACGATCATGCGCGGCCAGATCGAGGAGGCGCTCCGTTCCGTCCGCGACGATGCCGAACAGGAGCGCCTGCTGCTGGGGCTGCTCGAGGAGACCGGCAATCTGCAGAAAATTTCCGAAAATCTGCTGCTTCTCGCCCGCTTTGACGTCGGCAAAAACCCGCTGCAGTTTGCGCCGGTGGATTGGAGCGCGCTGGTCCAGGAGGCGCGCGAAGACGCCGAGCTGCTCGCCGCCCCGCGCCGCCTCAGGATCGAGGCCGATATCGCACCGGGACTGCGGGTCAGCGGCGACGCCACCATGCTGCGCCGCGTCGTGCTCAACCTGGTGGACAACGCGGTGAAGTTCAACCGGACCGATGGCCGGCTGGAGCTTCGTCTCCAAGCCGCCGCCGCCGAGGCCGTCCTGGTCATCGGCAATACCGGGTCAACCATTCCGCCGGAGCGGCAGGGCGCGCTCTTCGAGCGGTTCTTCCGCGTCGGCGCCGACCGCAATCGCGAAGCCGGCGGGAGCGGGCTGGGCTTGAGCCTGTGCCGCGAGATTGTCACCGCCCACGGCGGGCGCATCGTGCTCGGCCGTTCCGATGAGGATTGGACGGAATTCCGGGTGCACCTTCCGGTGATTTCCATATGAAATATCTTGGCCTTGGCCGCGGACATCCGAGTAATTTTTCCCCTGCATGAATTCCCGGCATTTTTTCCCGCGCTTCCACGCCGCCCTCATTGCAACCGGGCTGGGAGCGCTGGCCGGATGTGCTCACTACCAATCGCAGCCGCTGTCCCCGGAGACCGGCGCAGCCGCCCTTGCGACCCGCTCGTTTCACGACGGCGGGCTCAAACAATTCCTGGCGCAAAATCTCGGCCATGAACCGGAGGCCTGGCCCCCGGCCCGCTGGGACCTCGACGCGCTCACCTTCGCCGCCTGGTATTATCATCCCGACATGGCGGTGGCGCGGGCCCAGCTCGCCGCCGCACAGGCGGAGAAGAAAACCGCGGCGGAATGGCCCGATCCCGATTTCACCTTCACCCCGGAGTACACCACCAACCCCGACGGCCTCAGTCCGTGGACGCTGGGATTCGCCCTCGACTGGCCGCTGGAATTGCCCAACAAGCGCGCGCATCGCCTCGCCGCCGCCGGCGCCGGCGAACGGTCCGCCGACTACGGACTGGCCGCGACGGCCTGGTCGGTGCGCAGCCGGCTGCGCGCGGCCCTGCTCGCGCTCTGGACCGCGCAGGAAACGGCGAAATGGACCGACCGTCGGCTGGCTGATGAATCGGATTCCTTTTCGCTCCTGCAGCAACGCCTCACCGCGGGCGAGATCGCCGCCGTCGAGCTTGCCCAGGCGCGTTCCGCGTTCGAACAGGCCCGCCTCGCCGCCGAAGACACGCGCCGCCAGCTGCGGCTGGCGCGGGTTGCGCTCGCCCAGGCGATCGGGGTGCCGGAGAGCGCGCTGGCGGAGGCGCCGCTGGATTTTGGCCGGCTGATGGACGAGCCGTCGCCCGCCGGCCTGCCGCCCGCGGACGACCTGCAAAAAATGGCGTTGCAACAGCGGCCGGACGTTCTCGCCGCGCTTGCCGACTACGACGCGGCCGACGCCAACCTCCGCCTCGAAATTGCCCGGCAATATCCCGATCTTCGCCTCGGTCCGGGCTACACCTGGGACCAGGGCGCGAAACGCTGGGCCTTCGGCGTCGGCCTCAGCCTGCCGCTCTTCAGCCGCAACCGCGGCGCGATCGCGAAGGCCGAGGCGGACCGCGCGGCCGCGCGGGCAAAATTCGAGGCGATGCAGGCAACCGTGCTCGGCGAACTGGAAAGCGCCCGTGCCGGCTTTCAATCCGCGGGCGAAAGTCTGCGGGCGGCGGACGAACTGGAGCGCCAGCAGCG
>DASRHD010000232.1:0-13990 GCA_035650695.1 Opitutaceae bacterium | reverse complement strand
GCCTCCTTGGTGGTGAAAAACGGCTCAAACAGCTGGGCCTGAGTGAGGGCGTCCATGCCGATGCCGTTGTCGCTGACGGAGAGGAGGACGTAGCGGCCGGGCGGCGTATCGGTGACGCGGCGGTTCATGCCGTGCTTGATTTCGCGCAAGGCGGTGCTGATGGTGACGCCGCCATGCCGGCGCAGGGCATCGCGGGCGTTGAGAGTGAGATTGAGCAGGACCTGCTGCAGCTGGGTCGGATCGGCGCGGACATTGGGCAGACCGGGCGCGAGATCGAGGTGGAGGCGGCCGGCGCTGCCCAGAAAACGGCCGAGGATGGCGGCGTGGTCGCGGATCAGCCGGTTGAGACTGATCACATGCGGATGCAATTCCTGGCGGCGGCTGAAGGCGAGAAGTTGACGCACAAGCACGGCCGCCTTCTGGCCCGCGGCGTGAATTTCATGGACGTCGCGGCGGGAGGGATCGTGGGCGGGAAGGCGCGCGGCGAGAATTTCGCAGTAGCCATTGATGACCGAAAGCAGGTTGTTGAAATCGTGGGCCACGCCCCCGGCCAGGCGCCCGACCGCATCGAGCCGTTGGGAGTGGACCAGCGCCTCCTGCAAACGGCGCTTGTCCGTCATGTCGCGATAGGTGCCGACCACGTGGGTGGGGCGGCCGCGAGGGTCAAAGACGGGACTGAAATTCCAGGCGGCATAGACCGGGGTGCCGGATTTGCAGGCAAGGTAGCCTTCACCGGAAAGCACGCTGCCGGGCTCGAGCTGCCGAAGCCAGGGACGCAGGCGGACGAGAAGGGTGGCGTCGTCGGCGTGAAAAAAGCGGTGGCCGCGGCCGGTCATCTCGGACGGGGCGTAACCGGTCATCTCACAGAGACGGTGGTTGACGAAAAGAATGGGCAGGCCGCCGGCGCGAAGCTTCGGTCCGGCAAGGAAAATGCCGTCGCCGAGGCCGCGTAGCGCGGTGGCGAGCAGGGCGGGGGACGCCCGGGATTTCGCGGTGCCGCGCGACTTTTTTCCCATGGCGCGGGGGGTTAGGGCGCGAGACGTTCGAGCAGCCATTCGCCGCTCTTTTCCCGGCGGTAACGTAGGCGGTCGTGCAGGCGGCTGCGCCGGCCCTGCCAGAATTCGACCGTTTCCGGAATGAGGCGGAAACCGCCCCAGTGCGGCGGCAGCGGAACCTCCGCGCCGGCGTATTTTTTTTCCAGCATTTTCATCGCCTCATCGAGCACGGCCCGGCCGGAGATGATCGTGCTCTGCGGCGAAGCCCAGGCCGCCAGCTGGCTAAGCCGGGGGCGGGAATGAAAATACGCCTCCGCTTCCTCGCGAGCGACCCGCACCACCGTGCCCTCAGCGATGACCTGGCGTTCGAGCGCGATCCAGGGAAAAAGGAGCGAGGCGCGCGGATTGACCTCGAGTTCGCGACCCTTCCGGCTGTCGAAATTCGTGTAGAAAACAAAGCCGCGCCCGTCGAGACCCTTGAGCAGCATGGTGCGTGCGCCGGGCCGGCCGTCGCGGCCGGCGGTGGCGACGACCATGGCGTTGGGTTCGGGCAGCTTCGCCGCCTCCGCCTCCTGAAACCATTTTTCAAACTGGCGGAACGGGTCGCGCGCCAGGTCTTTCTCGGACAGTCCGGCCAGGTTGTAATCGTGGCGGAGTTCGGCGTAGGAGGACATTTTTTCCAACTGTTGGCGGGCTTTGCCCCACATGTCAAAATCATCGCCGCGCCGGCTTTTGCCGCCTCCCGCCGGATGAAGCCGCCTTGCGATAAGGCTTTTCAACTCCCCGGCGGACCGGTAGTGCAGCAGACCGCCGGTGGTGCATCCTGGCCGCGTCTGCCGCGGCGATGCCGCCGGCGCCGACGCCCTGCCATGCCGCTCCATCCCGCCTCCCATCTCGATCGTTACGCGCACGACGACCTCCGCCTGCTGCAGACGCTGGTGCGTTTGCGGACGGTGAATCCGCCCGGGGAAAATTACGACGCCATCACTTCCCTGTTGGCGCGCGAGCTGGCCGCGCTCGGCCTCGCCACCCGGCGTTTCACCCTGCCCTCCTCCCTTTTGAAAAAACACCTGCCACCGGACCAGTGGGACCATCCGCGCTTCAACGTCCTCGGCCGGTGGAATGCCGGCGCGGCAAAGACGATTCATTTCAACGCCCATTACGACGTCGTTCCGGCGGGCGGCGGCTGGCGGCATGGCGACCCCTTCAGCGGGTCGCTCGAGCGCGGCTGGATCTATGGGCGCGGCACCGCCGACATGAAGGGTTCGATCGCCAGCCTGCTGCTGGCCTTGCGAGCGCTGCGGGCCACCCGCACCGCGCCGCGCTGCAACGTGGAGGTTTCCTTCACCGCCGACGAGGAGACGGACAGCGCGCTCGGCGCCGCCTGGCTGGTGCAGCAGGCCGGGTTGCAGGCCGACTATGCTGTGGTGATGGAGGGCGGCGAGGGCCGGGCGATTTGTTGCGGCCACAACGGCGTGCTCTGGTTCAACGTCATCGTCCACGGCCGGGCGGCGCACGGCTCCAAGCCGGAACATGGGATCAACGCGCTGGAAAAAATGTCCGCCCTGGTCCTCGCCCTCGAGGATTACAAAAAACTGATTGCCCGCCGCGCCTTTGTCACCCCGGAGGGCAAGACAATGCGACCCACCCTCAACATCGGCGGAGTCTTCGCCGCCGGGCCGGGGGTGAAAATCAACACCGTGCCGGCCTTTGCCAGCTTTACCCTCGACCGCCGCGTCATTCCGGTGGAGGACCACGACGCGGCCGAACGGGAGCTGCGCGCCTTTCTCTCCGCCACGGCGCGGAAAATTCCCCAGTGCCGCATCACGGTGGAAAAGATCTCGGAAAATTTTTCCTGTTTTGCCCGGCCGGACGATCCATTCTTTGCCGCCATGGCGGGAAGCGTCGGCCGCGTCCGCCGCACCCGGCCGGTCTTCAGCGTTTCCACCGGATTCAACGACATGCACTTTTTTTCGCATCACTTGAAAATTCCCACCCTCGGCTATGGTCCGGGGGGCGAAAACTATCACGCGGTGGACGAGCGCGCCCCGGTGCGGGACCTGGTGTTGACCGCAAAAATCTACCTCGACCTGCTGACCACTTTCCCGGAGTAGCGCAGTCCCGCCGGAGCGGAGGAGGATCAAGCCGCGGCGACCGCAGTTTCCATCGGCGCGGTGGCCGCAGGCAGGGCGGGCAGGAAAACCTCAAATGCCGTGCCGACATCGATCTCGGATTTGACCCGCACGAATCCGCCATGGCGTTTGACGATGTTGTGGGTAATGGCCAGCCCGAGGCCGGTGCCGCGCGCCTTCGTCGTATAAAAAGGTTCGAAAATGCGTCCAATGCGATCGGCGGGAATGCCCGGGCCATTGTCCCTCACGGTCAGGCAGACATAGTCAGCCGGCATGGGCGGGGCGCTGCCGCCGCTGACTCGCAGGCGATTTTCCAGCCGCACCTCGATCGTTCCGGCGCGTGAGCCGAGTGCCTGCGCCGCATTGCGGACGAGGTTGGTGATCACCTGACGGATTTGCCGGGAGTCGGCCTCGATCAGGCGGGCGTCTTCGGCCACGGCGAATTTCAGCTCGGCGTTGCTGCCCTGGATGCCGACCTGGGCCGCTTCCTCGACGATGCCATGGAGGCCGAGCGGGGATTTGGTCGGCTCGGTGCCGCGGGCAAAATCGAGCATCTCCTGGGTGAGCTCGCGCGCCCGCCAGCCGGTGCGTTCGGCTTGCTCCAGCCAGGTGGCGATCTTGGGCGGCAGGGTGTCGCCGCAGGTGCGGGCGGCATCGAGAAAACCGAGCATCACCGTGAGATAGGTATTGAAATCGTGGGCGAGGCCGCCGGCCATCTGGCCAAGCGAGTCCAGCCGGGCAAAACGGGATTCGCGCTCGCGTTGCTGCTCCAGCTCTTTCCGGCCGGAAATATCATGGAAAAACAAAAAGGCGCCGCTCGGCCGGCCCAGCGCATCATGGATGGGAAGGGCGTGAATTTCCAGGGCCACGGTGCGGCCATCCGCCACCACCGCCTCGCCTTCGCCGTGCCAGGCCTGGCCGGCCTTTGAAGCCGCGGTCAATTTGGCCGCGGTGTCCGCTTGCTTGAAAATCCGACCGCACCGGCAGGCTTCGTCAAAATCCGCCGCGTTGTCTCCAAAGAGAGCGGAATGGGCCGCATTCTGAAAACGCGTGCGACCACTCGCGTCACGAAAAGACAAGGCTCCATCCGTGTTGGCCAGGACGGTGGCAAGGCTCATGTGCTCCGGCGACAACGCTGCCGGCTCGGGAGCAGGTTCATCCACGTGATCCCGGCGCTGTTTCCAAAAATGCAATCCCAAGGCGCCAATCAGCCCCCAAGATACGCTCTGGGCCAATATCAGAAATGCGGGATTCGTGATCACGTCGGGATAACACCCTAAAAAGTAAATTGAGGACGCGGCGTCAAGACTTTTTGCTAAAAAAATGTTTAAACAATACGCAAATTAGCTTAAAATGTAAATTATTAGCAAAATAACTTACAAATCTTCAACGAGTTTTGTCAATTTTGCCCGGAATTCCGAAAAAATGAAAAAGAGAAAATATCCCTTTTTCTTTACATGGGGCTGTCCTGCGAAATGACCGATCACAGGGAATCTCCTCAGCGAGCAGCCCTTTGCCATGTTTTTCTGCTCCTTACCTGTCCGCCATACGGTCGGAGAACATTGAGAATCCACGCTCAGCCATTAGACCGGCAACTTAAACCACCGCCACCGGTACTGGGCCTTGTCAGGGGTGAGGGTACGGGCTAGCCTCGGATCAGCAAAAAAACCTTAACCCAAAAATGGAGGTGCCCGATGCCTGCAATCACGGTCCATCTGGAAGCAGAAGAATTTGATGCTGTTGAACGGTTGGCCGAATCGCTTCAACTCCGTCCGGAAGATGTCGCTTACAGCGCGCTGAACCGCCTTATGCTGACGGCGCGCGATCCCGAAGTTAAAAACGATATTCTCCACACCCGCAATTGGCGCCGGGCCAATCTGCCGTTGTGGAGCGACTCCGCCTGTTCCCGGCACGCCTACGAAGGCAAGCCTGACGACCAGCCGCGTCCCAGCTCCTATCGCTGAACAGTGCTCCTGCGCTCAGGGTTGCAGTGGAACGGCCGTCGCGTACGGTGGGCGGCCTTTCCCCATGCCGGCCGCCGTCCCGCTTGACCTTTATAACCTGACCCGAGCGGAGTTTCAGCGCCTCGTGGCCGGATGGGATTTCAGTCCGGTGCATGCGGCCACCATCTGGCGGGGACTCTATCTTGACTTGGCGGACTCGTTTGCCTCTACGCCGAAGCTGCCTGCCAGAGTGCGCGCCCGGCTGGCGGAGGAGACGCGTTTGAATTTCCTCCCGGTGGCGCGTGCGGTCGATTCAAGCGACGGGTTCACCCGCAAATTTCTTCTGGCCCTGGGCGAGGGGCGGATGATCGAAACGGTGCTGATGCGGTTTACCGGACGCGTCACGGCCTGCGTGAGTTCGCAGGCCGGCTGTGCGATGGGCTGTGTTTTTTGCGCCACCGGGCAGGCGGGTTTTCAGCGCCAGCTCACCGCCGGCGAGATCGTGGCCCAGGCGGTGCACGTCGCCCGCGTCTTGCGCGAGGCGGGGGAGCCGCACCGGCTGCGCAACGTCGTGCTCATGGGCATGGGCGAGCCGCTGCACAACTACGACGCCGTGATGCGGGCGGTCGACATCCTCCGGGACCAGAACGGCCTGGCGCTTGCCGCCAGCCGCATCACCCTCAGCACTGTCGGGGTGGTGCCGGGCATCGTCCGCCTGGCCGACGAGGCGCGCGCCCTGCACCTCGCGGTTTCGCTGCATGCCGCCACCCAGGAGGAGCGTGCCGCGCTCGTGCCGGTCGCCAAAAAGTGGCCGCTGGACGAGCTCATGACCGCGTGCCGGTATTACTGCGAAAAAACCGGCCGGCGGATTTTTTTCGAATGGACGCTGATCGAGGGACGCAACGACTCGGCCGTCCAGGCCCGCGCGGTCGGGCGCCTGCTGCGCGGTCTGCCTGCGCAGGTAAATCTCATCCCGCTCAATCCCACGGCGGGTTATGACGGTGCGCCGGGGCGGAGTGAGGCGGCCAGGCGTTTCCAGAAAATTCTCGCCGACGAATTTTCCCTGCCGAGCACGGTGCGGCAGCGCCGCGGCATCGACATTGCGGCCGGCTGCGGCCAGCTGGCGGGCACCGCGCTCAGTTCGTGAGTTCGCGCAGTGCGTCGTTCGCGATCCAGCGGGCGGCGGGCGAGTCAATCAGCCGGATGCGCCTGGACTCGGCAATGGCGGCGCGCCGCAGGCGCGGGTTGCGCTTGCCGATCTGCCGCAGCGCCCAGTTGACGGCTTTCTTCACGAAATTGCGCTCGTCGGTCGCCTCGCGCCGGATGACGGGAAGGAAACCCACAAAAACACGGTCCGGGAGTTCCTTGCGGTGCACGGCCAGACCGGCCATGAGCACGAAGCCGCAGCGTTTCACGAACTCCGCCCGCCGCCGGCTCCAGGCGAGGGCTTTTTCCATGGCGAATGGCGTGCGGTCGAACAAGGCGCAGCAGGCGTCGGTCATGGCCCAGTTGTCGCAAGCCCGCGCCCAGCGCTCCATCTGGCCGCGCGTGACCTGGCCGGCATCCTCGACCAGAACGGCGAGCAGCCGTGCGTCATGAATGCCGCTGGCCCAGAGTTCGGCGGCGAGCGCGTGGTCGCGGCGATGTTCGCGGGCGATGGCGCGCAGCACCGACATGCTGATGCCGAGCTGTTCTCCCGCCGGCGTAATGCCAAAACGCCGCTGGCCGGCGATGTTCCGTTCATTGCGGAGGGAACGGAGGTGGGCGAGAAGTTCGGCCGCGGTCATGGGACCTGTGGCGGCGCTTCATTCCACGGCGTGGCGGGCGTGCTCAACCACCGGAGTGGCGGGAAGCGGGGAGTCGACGGCAGGGGCGGCCAGGCCCAGGTGGGCGGCGCGGGACCGGAGCGTGATCAGGGCGAGCGCCGCCGCCTCGGAGGCCCCGGCCATCTGTGCCGTGCTGGCGGCCAGGGCGTCGAGCGTTGGCACCTGGCTTTTGGGCAGAAGATTTTTCTCGAGCAGAAAGAGGCCGAGCGAGGCACCGAGCGCATCCAGCCAGGCGCGCGGCCGGGCCGGCGGCGCGTAGACGAGGCCGCGGGTCTCCGGCTTCCATTCCATGAAGGCGCGGATCGATTCGTGCAGCTTGGTCAGTTCAGCATCGGCGGTGGCGGCGGTCCAGCGGGCGGCGAAGGTCTTGCGCTCGCGGATCTTTTTCATTTCCCAGACGCGGAGGAGGAGGTCGTACTCGCCGGCGGCGGTGAGGCGCAGCGCGCCGGTGAAAAGATAATCGATCGGATCGTGGGCGCTGCCGGCGAGTTCGCGCAGATTCTCCGCCGTCCATTCCGTGCTAAAAAGCGCGTAATGCTTTCCGCCCTGGCCGTCATCCATCAGTCCGACCGCGGCATGCGAGGCGTAGAGCGGGGAAAAATAGAACGTTTCCGCCAGCCAGAGCGGCAGCGCCCGGGACAGCCGGCCGAGCTCGTCCTCCGGCTGGGCCATGAGCGTGGCGACGTTTTTCGCGCCCGGCAGGGCAAGCTGGCCGAAAGCGACGCGACGCAGGCGGCCCTCCTTGGGCGGCAGGATCTCCGCCGACATCGGCTCGAGACCGTAGAACCAGATCGGTTTGCTGATGCTGACAAGATTGATGTGCGGCAGGGGCGGGGGCGGCGCGTCCGATTCGCCGTCCAACCCGACACTGGGCGGAGTCTGGAGCACGCCGCGGCGCTCGGCCTCCAGCAGCTCCGCGATGGCATTGGAAAAGCCGTGGAGGCGGTCCTCCAGCTCGGGGCGGTTGAGGGAAAAAAGAATGTCGAGCACGTGCTGGGCGGCGGTGATGTCGTGGATCGCGAGATACGCCTGAAGGACGTTGAGGCCGGTGGCCGGACCGTGCCGTTGCGCGTCATAGCGCGGCGCAATCAGGTCGATGATCGGCCGGACCTCGCCGTTGAGACCGAGATCGCCGGAAATGGCCACCAGCACGTCGGCCCGGTCGCCCGCTTCCGCCAGCACTTGTTCATAAATGGCAAGCGCGCCCGGCACGTCCTTGGCTTCAAGGCGCTGGCGTGCGGTGCTAAGTTGCGCCTGCACGCTGCCCGCCGGCGCCTCGGCGGACTGCCCATTGGCGGAGGAATCTTTTTTCGCGGTGAAGCGGTCGAAAAGGCCCATGCCGCCAGCAAAGCATTTCGCCCGCCGCTGGCGAACAGAAATCCCGTTTGACCCGGCGCGGCTGCTGTTTAGTTAAACCCCTTCCGGCGCCGACAAGCATCCGGCATGAACCGCGTCCACATCAAAACTTATGGTTGCCAGATGAACGAACGCGACAGCGAGGCTGTCGCGGCGATGCTGCGCGCCCGCGGTTACCGCATCGTGGCAAACGAGGCCGAGTGCGACATTCTCCTGCTCAACACCTGTGCGGTGCGCGACGCGGCCGAGCAGAAGGCGATCGGCAAGGCGGGCTACGCCCTGGCGCGGAAACGCCGCCGCCCCGATTTCATCGTCGGCATCCTCGGCTGCATGGCGCAGAACCGCGGTGCGGCGTTGCTCGATCAGCTGCCCGATGTCGACCTCATCGTCGGCACGCAAAAATTTCACCAGGTGCCTGGCTATCTCGACAACCTGCGCGCGGCCCGCGCCGCCGGGGTGCCGGCGGCCGATACCATTGTCGACCTGGCGGAGGAAGCCGGCTCGCAAAACGAGATTCGCGATCACCTGGTGGCGGAGGACGGGGCGGGGGCGCCCTCGGTCACGGCCTTCGTTTCGATCCAGCAGGGCTGCAATATGGATTGCGCCTTCTGCATTGTGCCGAAGACCCGCGGCGACGAGCGTTCGCGGCCGATGGCCGACATCGTGCACGAGGTGGAGCAGCTGGCGGCCCGCGGGGTGAAGGAAATCACCCTTCTCGGCCAGATCGTCACCAGCTACGGCCGGCGCGACTACCCCCATGCCGGGGGAACCTCGCCTTTCGTCCAGTTGCTGGAAAAGGTCCATGCCGTCGATGGGATCGAGCGCATCCGTTTCACCTCGCCGCACCCACGCGGCTTCAAGCAGGACCTGGTCGAGGCCTTTGGCCGGCTGCCGAAGCTGTGCGAACATGTGCACCTGCCGATGCAGTCCGGCTCCAACCGGATCCTGCGCGCGATGAACCGGCCCTACACGCACGAACGCTACCTGGAAATCGTGCACGCGCTGCGCGCGGTGCGCCCGGACCTGTATTTCTCGACCGATGTCATCGTCGGCTTTCCCGGCGAGACGGAGGAGGACTTTGCCGACACCCGCGCCTTGTTCGAGGCGGTCAATTACGACATGGCCTATATTTTCAAGTACTCCATTCGCTCCGGCACGCCGGCTGCGGAGATGCCGGCGCAGGTGCCCGAGGAGATCAAGGAACAGCGCAACCAGATCCTGCTCGACCGGCTGCATGAGAATTCGCTCCGCCGCAACCGCTCGCTGGTCGGACGGGTCGAGGAGGTGCTGGTGGAAAGCCGGGACAAAACCGGCCGGCGTTTCACCGGCCGCACCCGCGGCAACCGGGTGGCGATCTTCGATGCCGAAACCCGGCTGGTCGGCCGGCTCGTGCCGCTGCGGATCGAACGGGCGAGCGTAAGCACGCTTTACGGCGAATTGGTCTTGGCCGGCGTCGACGGCCCGCCGGCGGCGGACGGGAGCGAAACTTCAGACTTTCTTTCCCGTTCCGGACTTTAGAGTCTCCTTCATCTTCCATGTCCCTGCTCCTTGCCACTCTTCTTCCCGGTTTGCTGCTGGCCGTGCTCGGCGTGGCATTGCTTGTCGGCACGCCGGCGATCATTTCGAGCTTTAAGGCGCTGCCGCGTTCACGCGCCGCCACCTTCGTATTCTTCTACGGGGGCGCCGCCTGGTTCCTCGAACGGGTATGGAATCTTTCGCAGGCCGATTTTGGCGAATATCACGTGCCGCTCTTTTTTGGCTTCGCCGCGGTGGCGGTGCTGGCGTTTTTTCTCGTGCCGGATTTCCTCGCGGTGCGCGGGCTCTGCATCCTCACCCTCCTGGCGGGCTGGCCCCTGCTGATGGCCGGCTTCCTCAACTTCGACCATCCCCAGGTCTACCTGCTCAAGGTATTTGTCTATTTTTGCGTGGTGCTCGCGCTCTGGCTGGGCGTGCAGCCCTGGCGGCTGCGGGATTTTTTCCAATGGCTGTTCGCCACCACCGGCCGGCCGCGCGCCGTCGGGGGCGCCCTGCTCGGCTACGGGCTGCTGCTCTGCGCGGTGGCTTTCACTTATTGAAATGAGCACCCCTGCGCCGGTCGGGAAATCCGTGCTGCTCGTCCTGGCCGGCCCGGCCGGGGTCGGCAAAAGCACGCTGAGCGAGCGGCTGGTCTCGGAAGTGCCGGGATTCGAACGCGTGGTCACCGCCACGACGCGGCCGCCGCGGCCGAACGAACGGGAGGGGCGGGATTATTTTTTTCTCACCGAGCCGGACTTTGACCGGAAACTGGCGGCCGGCGAATTTTTGGAGTGGGCCCGCGTGCACGAGAAGTACCGCTACGGCACGCTGAAAAGCGCCGTGCTCGACCGCCTGCCGCAGGCCCATCTGGTCATGAACATCGACGTGCAGGGCGTGCGCAACCTCCGCGCCGCGGCCGAAAATCTTCCGATGCTGCGCGACCGGTTGGTGACGGTGTTTGTCGCGCCCGACTCCTTCGACGTCCTGCGCCAGCGCCTGCAGGGCCGCGGCCCGGTCAGTATGGAGGAGCTGGAGCGCCGGCTGCGGAGCGCGGAGGCGGAAATGCGCGAACGCGGCAGTTACGATTACGTCATTCATAGCGCGACGAAAGAGGACGATTTTCGCGCCCTGCTGAAAATCTGGGAAACCGCGCGGAGCCGGCTGCGCTGACGCCGCAATGGCCGGGCTTCCTCCGTTTCCGGTCAGCGATCACTGCGACGGGCGGCGTTTTTTTAATCCACCGGGACGCCCCCAGGCGCTTCCGTTCACCGCCCTGCCCAAGTGGTGGTTCTCGGCGGAGCGCGGCGTCCGCTGGCCCGTTCACGTGGAAAACCACCGCCGGCCGCAGCTGCCCGCGGCGGTGCCGGCCGGGAAGGTGGCGGTGACTTTCATCGGGCACGCCACGTTTCTCCTCCAGCTGGCCGGCGCGAACATCCTGACGGATCCGATATTCTCGGGAAAGGCCGGACCTTTCGGTCGGCTCGGCCAGCGGCGGGTGCGGGCGCCGGCCGTGAGGCGGGAGCAACTGCCGCCGATCGACCTCGTGCTCATCAGCCATAACCATTACGACCATCTCGACATGGATTCGCTCCGCTGGTTGAGGCGCGAGCGCCCGTCGCGACTGGTCAGCACGCTGGGCAACGGACGCTGGCTGCAGAAGCGCGGCCTGCCGGGCGTGACCGAATTAGATTGGTGGCAGACGCTCCGGATCACTCCGGAACTCGAGCTGATCTGCACGCCCGCCCAGCATTTCGCCGCCCGCACGCCCTGGGATCGCTGCCGTACGCTGTGGGCCGGGTTCGCGCTCCGCCTCGCCGGCGGCGGCACGGTTTATTTCTGCGGCGACAGCGGTTACGGACCGCATTTCACCGAGATCGGGGAACGGCTCGGGGGCTGCGATCTCGCCCTCCTGCCGATCGGCGCCTATGAGCCGCGGTGGTTCATGGCGCCGGTGCACATGAATCCGGAAGAGGCGGTGCGGGCGCATCGTGACCTCCGGGCGCGCCGCAGCCAGGGCATGCATTTCGGCACGTTCCCGCTGACCGACGAGGCGATCGACGCCCCGCTGCTGGCGCTGGCGGAGGCGCGCGCCTTGCACGGGGTCGCCGCGGCGGAGTTCGGCACGCTCGATTTGGCAAGACGCGCTTCTTCTCCCTGCAAGTTAGACCGCGAGCTGCGGGCGGGTCGGTTCGGGCCAGTCGAGGTGGAAGAACTTGCCGCGCGGCTGATCGGTGCGCTCGTAGGTATGGGCGCCGAAATAGTCGCGTTGCGATTGGAGCAGGTTGGCCGGAAGGCGGGCGGAGCGGTAGCTGTCGTAATAGGCCAGGGCGGAGCTGAAAGTCGGCACCGGCACGCCGCATTCGGCGGCAAGAGCGATGACCTTGCGCCAGTTGGCCTGGGCCTTTTTCACCGTCTTGTTGAAGTACGGGTCGAGAAGGAGGTTGGCCAGGTCGGGCTTGCGGGCATAGGCCTCGGTGATTTTCTGGAGGAAAACCGCGCGGATGATGCAGCCGCCGCGCCAGATCTGGGCGATCTGGCCGAAATTGAGCTTCCAATTGTATTCCTTCTGCGCCTCGCGCATGAGCTGGAAGCCCTGGGCATAACTGCAAATTTTCGAGCAGTAGAGCGCGTCGTGAATGGCGGCGATGAGGGCCTTCTTTGCGCCGCGATATTTTTTCGTCGGTCCTTTCAGGATCTTCGAAGCGGCGACGCGCTCCTCCTTCACCGCGCTGAGGCAGCGGGCGAACACGGCCTCGGCGATGGTCGGCGCCGGAACGCCCATGTCGAGGGCATTGGTCGAGGTCCATTTGCCGGTGCCCTTCTGGCCGGCGGTGTCGAGCACGATGTCGACAAACGGTTTCTTTGTGACCGGATCTTTCTGCCGGAGAATGTCGGCGGTGATCTCGATGAGGAAGCTGTCGAGCGTGCCCTGATTCCATTCGGAAAAGATCCCGCTCATCTCGGCGGGTTTGAGGCCCAGGAGTCCGCGCAGCAGCGCGTAGGCCTCGCAGATCATCTGCATGTCGCCGTACTCGATGCCATTGTGGACCATTTTGACGTAATGGCCGGCGCCGTTGGGCCCGATGTAGGTGGTGCAGGGCACGCCGCCCTGGACGGGCTGGCCGGGCTTCGCACCGGTGAGAGGCTTGCCGGTTTTGGCGTCGACCTTGGCCGCGATCGCCTCCCACACCGGCTTCAACTCCTGCCAGGCTGCGAATTCGCCGCCGGGCATGAGCGAAGGACCGAAGCGCGCGCCTTCCTCGCCGCCGGAGACACCGCTGCCGATGAAGCGCAGGCCTTTTTCGCGGAGCGCTTTTTCGCGGCGGATGGTGTCGAGCCAGAGGGCGTTGCCGCCGTCGATCACAATATCGCCCGGTTCAAGCAGCGGGACGAGCCCGTCGATGACAGCGTCGGTGGCCTTGCCGGCCTGGACGAGAATGACCATCTTGCGCGGCTTGGCCAGGGACTGGACGAACTCCTCAAGGGTTTTGGTGCCGACCACTCCACCCGGCGTATGAGGATTTTCCGCGACGAACTTTTCGGTTTTTTCTGTGGTGCGGTTATAGACCGAGATCTGGAAGCCGTGGTCAGCGATATTAAGGGCGAGGTTTTGGCCCATCACAGCGAGTCCGATGAGCCCGATGTCAGAATGTGATTTCGGCATAGCGAACCGCTAGTTGGCCATAAACCCGGCCAAAAAACCACCCAAAACGCGCACTTTCAGAAATTTTAATACACGTGCGAAGGCGGCGTCGCCGGCTGCTGATCCGGCTTCTTCTTGGGCGGAGCGGCCTTGCTTTTTTCATCGCCGGGCATGGGGTGCTCGCTCGCCTCATACGAGCCGGCACTGGGAAAGAAGGGCGCGATGCGGTCGACCAGCGGGGAGAGGAAGGCGGGCTCATTGCGGTGATAAACCCAGTTAAAAAACAAGAGGCCGAAGACGACGAAAGAGATGATGCCCAGGTAAAGTTTGTTCACGCCGGCCAGCTTCCGGAGTACGATCACCAGCACAATAAAGCCAACCACGCCGCCCAGGACATAAAGCCACAGCTTGGGCGGCACCGCCTTCATCTTGTCGAGCGCGCTGACGGCCAGAAAAAGCATGACCTAAAAATAAAAGCTCGGAGGCGGGAGACGAGCTGTTTCTCGGGGCATTCCTTATGTTTAGCGGATTTTTGGCAAGGCAGTGGCGCTTCGCGGTCCGTTGCCGGGTTTAATGCAAT
>DASRHD010000231.1:0-5926 GCA_035650695.1 Opitutaceae bacterium | reverse complement strand
ACCGTTATTGGTATTTTTTCCGCCGGCGGCGGCAGGATTCCATTTCGCTTGATCGCGAACTGGCCGACAGCTCCGATGCCACGTTTGCCGACCTCATCGCGGCTGACGCCCATGATCCGCTGCAGGAGACCGCCACCTCGGAATTCAGCGAGCTGATTGCGCGCTGCATGGAGCGCCTTGATGCCAAGCATCGTGAAATTCTCACCATGCGCAACGTGCTCAACCTCTCCTACGAGGAAATCTCGCGCACGCTCGGCATCAATGTCGGCACGGTAAAAAGCCGCATCGCCCGCGCCCGGGAAAATCTGCGCGCCCTCCTTAGCGAGATGTGCCCCGAATTCGCGCCTGACGCCTCTCCCGCCGATTACTTTGTGCAGGCCCGTACCGCCTACGGACGCCCTGCGATCGCTTACGCCTAACAAGAACGCGCGCGAGCCCCAGCGCGCGTTTTTTACGGCCCAAAATCGCCGGCGCCCTGCGCGACGCCGGCGATATCTTTTTCAAGGCGTCTCACCCCGCCTCCGGTCCTGCCGGCGGGATCAAGGAGCGCAGACAGGAAGGACAAAGGCAGCCGGAGCCGCAGCCGGGAATCGGTCCGGAGGGCGGCAATTCGTCGCACCAACATTTTTTCTTCCCGTCCGCCGGCCCACAAAGGAATTCCGCTTCGCAGCGCGGACAGCGTTTCAGGATCGGGCGCCGGGGAAAAGTCGGCATCGGATTCAGCTTCTCAAACCGGCCGGCGGCAGGCGGCCGAGCGAAGCAAAAGCGTCCGCCGGACCCCGCCAAGGGACCAGGTCGGGATGAAGCAGATGGGCGAGCAGCTCCACCCCGCTAACCAGCCGCGGCCCGGGCCGCACGAAGTAACTGCTGGCATCGACCGCGAAAACCCGCCCCTGCCGCACCGCCGGCAGTTCGGACCAACCGGGGCGGACGGCGAGCAGCGCTGCCTGCGCGAGCGCCGGCTGCGCATGAAAGCCGCATGGCATGAGAACGAGGACTTCCGGCGCCCAGCGCACGACCTCCTCCCATTCAATGCGCACGGAATAAGCGCCGCGCCGCGAAAGGGCATCGACCCCGCCGGCCAGTTCAATCATCTCCGCCATCCAATGACCGCTGCAATAAGGCGGATCCGCCCACTCGAGGCAAAAAACCCTTGGCCGCCGGGTCGTCCACCGCGTCAACGCCGCAACTTTTTCCAGCCGGGCATGGCCGGTGGCGATTAAAGCCTCAGCTTCGGGCCGCCGGCCGGTGGCGGCGCCCAGTTCCAGGAGATTGCCCTCCATGTCCGCCAACGACTTCGGGGTGAAATACAGGATCTTGGGCGGCGCCGGCAGGGACTTCACCACTTGCGAAACTTCGTCGCCCGACGGCGCGCAGATCTGGCAAAGATTTTGGGTCAAAAGCAGCGTCGGCGCCAGTTCGCGCAGCAGCGCCTCATCCACCTGGTAAAGGCTCGCGCCGGTGCGCAATCGCGCACTCACCGCCGCATCAATCTCCCGCAGGCTCATGGTTTCCAGCGGCAGTACCGGCCGCACCGCCACCGGCTTGGCCCGGACCTCGGGCGGGTAATCGCATTCGTGGGAGATGCCGACGAGTTCGTCGGCCAGGCCCAGGGCGCAGACCATCTCCGTCGCCGCGGGAAGAAACGAAACGATGCGATTCATGCCGGTAATAGGTCGCAAAACCAGAATCCTTTTGTCGCCCCGGGTCCGGACGGCGGGCAAGCCGGCGCCGGGGAAGGTGGCGGACTGCCGGGATGCGTCTGCTCGAGCGGACGGTAGACCTTTTCACCGACGGTGAATTTGACCGGATGCCGGAAGACCGGACCGGCAAAGACAAAAGAGTGGAATTCGCCATTCTCGCCGCACGGGTCGACCCCGGCCGGCAGCGAACGGATGAATTCCTCGTCGATCCGCCGCCCGACCGCGGCCTGGTCGAGCCAGGCGTCGTTCGCGCAACAGATGACGGAGCCGAAACCGAGGGCGATGAACTCCCGGATCAATTCTCCAGAATCGATTTTCCAGATCGGAAAAATCCCGCGCAGCCCGACCCGCGCAAGGTTTTCCTCCCGCCAGCGACGGAGATCTTCGAGAAAAATATCGCCGAAGACGCAGGCGGTGACGCCGCGCGCCTTGTGCGCCAGCAGGCAGGCGGACATCTTTTCCTGGTACTCCTCGTTGGAGCTGCGACGGCTGACGAAGATTTTTTCCAGCGGCAGGCCGATGGCCTCCGCCTGGCGATCAAGCAATTCCAGGCGAACGCCGTGCATCGACACGCGCTGAAAATGCTCGTTGCAGGTCGTGAGCAGCGAAACGATCTCGCAATCGCCGGCCCGCTGCAGGCGGTTGAGCGCAAGCGCGGAATCTTTCCCGCCGCTCCAGCAGAAAACGACCTTCTCCTTCATCGTCAGGCCGGCGTCGGCGAAGTCCCTCCGAGGACCGGCCAACGTTTTTGCATCAGGGCAAAGCCGCCGAAAAGCACGGCGGTGAAGAAAAGATCGCCCGCCACGGTGTGGCCAAAGAACGGCACCGCTGCGATGTAACACTCCGCCACCCCGGCGGCGGTGCGCGGATACAGCCCGCCGGCCGACCAAACGGCAAAGTTGGTGAGGAGGAAAAACAGCACCGAGCCCGCCAGCGCCGCCCCGGCGATCGGCAGGGGTGCGTGGCGCCGGCGGAGTCCGAGACCGAGGACCACGACGAGGGCAAAACTGACGTAAACCGCCGGCATGCCGGGATAGAAACCGAGCGCGGCGTCGCTCAACAGCAGCGCCGCGAGCGGCACGGCGAAAGCCAGGCGCTTGTCGGCGAAGTGCGCGCCGCCGAACAACGCCAGGGCGGCGATGGGGGTGAAATTGGGCGGATGCGGAATCAGTCGGGCCGCAGCCGCGGCGAAAATCATTCCGGTAAGAACAGCGAATCGGGGACGGATCATGGGGAGGCCTTTGCTTGTGGTGGATTAAGAGGATGCTCCGGCGGGCAGGGAATGCGCCCGCCGGAGCGGACAGTCAAAACTTCAATTCGGCGCCGCCGAACGCGCCGAATCCGCGCGCCGGATAGCCGTTCACCTCTTCATATTTTTCGTTCAGGGCATTCTCGAGGCGTGCTTTCAAGGCCAGCGAGGGCGTCACCTGCCATGCGGCATAAAGACGCGCCACGGTGTAATCCTCGCCGTTGATCTGGGCGAAGGTCTGCGCATCGATATCCTCGCGGCCGGCCACGATATTCACGCCCGCGCCCACGCTCACTCCCCCGCCGAAGTCATGCCAAAGGTCCAGTCCGGCACTGTGGCGCGGCCGGCGCACCAGGCGCGTCTGGGTTGAGAGGTTGACGGCGTCAAGGTAGGTGTAGGCGAGCCTCGCCTCGATTGCGCCGGGCAGACTGGTCCGCGCCGAAAGCTCAAGGCCGCGGGTCCGCGCCCGGCCGACATTTTTCGTCGTGGAAGGAAAAGCGACGAAATCCGTGACGATCAAATCGGTGAAGTCCGTCTGGAAATACGTTGCACCGAGCGTGCCGCGCTTCTCCGGCAGATAATAATCTACGCCGGCATCCCAACCGTGGGCGTGTTCCGGCCGGAGGTTGGGGTTGCCGACGTAAAATGTGCTCCGGCCATACAGGTCGAGGAAGCCGGGGGAGCGGAAGCCGGTGCCATAGCTGGCGCGCAGCTTGAGCGTCTGCGGCAGGGGCAGCCAAGCCGCTGTCGCGCGGCCGGTCGTGGCGCCGCCATAGGTGTCGAAATGGTCGTGGCGCAAACCGCCGGTCAGAAAAACGTTTTCAACCGACGACCACTCGTCCTCGGCGAAAATAGCCAAGAGTTTTTCCCGCTTGTCGATTGCGCCAAAGCCGGTGTTGCGAGTGGTGTTGGCCTCGGCGGTGAGGCCGGCCGTGAGGCGGTTCGAGGCCGGCAGGGAAACGGTGTTCTGCCAGTCGATCACGCCGCGGCGGTTCGTCACGATCATGGTCTGCGACGGGCTGAAAAACGGCGGGTTGGGCGCGGGCATTTCCGAAACGAAGCGACGATTCTGTCCGCCGAGGATGAGATGGCTGGTGAAATTTTCCACCGGCCGGGCGTCGAGAAAAACCGTGCCGAGCCAGTTGTCTTCGCGATCCTGATTGTTGGGATCATTGGTGAAGCGATCGCCCGGATCGCCATACCGGCTCAAGAAGCCCCGCATGGTCAGGCCGGCGGAGAGCGTCTCGGTCAATGGGTGGTCCAGCCGGAGCGCGAGGCTGCCGTCACTCAGCGCATTGTTCGGCCGGGCATTGCGAGTGTGGCCACCCGCGGCGGAAAAATTATAGGCCCACCCGCCGTCCGCGCCTTGCGCCGCGGCCGCGCCCTGCACCGTACCGAAGCTGCCGGCCTCGGCCGACACCTGCTCGGTCGGGGCTCCTGCGCCTTTTTCTGCGCGCAGTGAAACCACCCCGCCGATGGCTTCGCCGCCATACAGCGTGCTCTGTGGCCCGCGCGCGATTTCAAGGGTGTCCTTGGTCCCCACGCGTGCGCCGCCGAGAAACACGGCATAGTCGGTGTTCGGATCGTTGAAACGAATGCCGTCGACCAGAAATAAGGTCTGGTTTGAGTTCGCACCGCGCAAAAACAGCGAGGTCACGCCGCCATTCTGACCAGTGGCGAAGGCCGGCGCTCCGGGCACGCCGCCCAGCGCCTGCTTCAGCGAGTCGATCTGCTCGCGCGCCAAGTCGCCGGAGGAAATCACGTCGACGGCGGTGCCGAGCGTTTGCGGCGCGGCGGGCGTGCGGGTGGCCGAGACCACCATCGGGGTGAGCACCGTGGCCACGTCGGACGAGTCAGCTTGCAGTTGGATAAAAGCCAGCGCAGTCAACGCACAGGCGGGAATGATCCGGCGCGCGATGCGCCCCGGAGAAACGGTTTTTTTCATGGATGTCTGCTTGAACGATCGGCAAGAGCAGACACCAGGAGGCGCCGCTCTCACGCTTCATTTTTGCGATGAAGTTTTCGCGAAACGCCGCGCGCAAAAATTCCGCGGCGAACGCGTGAGCGTTCGAAGGTTGGATGTTCGGACTCCGCATATCGGCGCGCACGGCGCGCAAAATACAAAACTCCAAGTTCCCCTCCCCAAGAGGCGGCCTTTCCGGCCGTTGCCCGCTTAGGAATTTGAAATTTGGATTTGTTCATTGCGCACCGCGGCGCGTCCTCGCCCCTCGCCTTCACCGGCCGCTGCCGATTGGCTTTGCCCGCGCGTCTGCCGCGCGGTGGAGGTCTGTGATGCGTTACCGCAGCGCAACTGTGGCCGGTTTTCACGGCCTTCCCCAGTGCCTCGAACAAAAGTGAAAGAACGGCGAACCCGGCCAGACTTCCCATCCGCCGCGCCACCGCAATCCCTTTTTCTAGGCATTTTTTGGCAATGCCCGACCCTCCACTGGCTTGCTCCGCCGGGCAGGCCGGCCAGGATACGAATAAATGTCTCCAGCTTCGGCTTGCAATTAACATATCATCATATCTTGATATGACGATATATCAATGAATCCGCCTCTTTCGGTTTCTTCTGCCAGCCGGCCCGCCCCTGCGGGCGCGGAAGCCCTGCGCGCGCTTTTTGCGCAGCGCATTGCGATTCTCGATGGCGCGATGGGCACGATGATTCAGCAACATCCGCTCACCGAGGCCGATTTCCGCGGCGATCGCTTCCGCGACCATCCGCATGATCTCAAGGGTAATAACGATCTGCTCTGCCTCACCCGCCCCGACATCATCGAGGACATCCACGCGCAGTATTTCGCCGCCGGCGCCGATCTGGTCGAGACCAACACTTTTAATTCCAACCGCATTTCGCAGGCCGATTACCGGACCGAGCGCCTCGTGCCCGAACTCAACCGCGCCGCGGCGCAAATCGCCCGCCGCGCCGCCGATGCCGCCGCGCGGAAGTTTGGCCGGCCCTGCTTCGTCGCCG
>DASRHD010000230.1:0-6727 GCA_035650695.1 Opitutaceae bacterium | reverse complement strand
GTGTTAAACCGGGTGATCGAATTGGAATTGAGGGCGCCGTAGCTTGTGTCTTTCGCCGTCACCACTTCGAACGGGTCCATTTTCAGGACCTCTTCTTCTTGTGCCTTGGGGGGGACGGTCGGCGTGGGGGCGGTGGAAGCTGCCGGCGGTGTGGCGGCAGTGCCTTGCGCAGAGGCGTGGGACGGCGCGAGTAAAAGGGCAAGGAACATGGCAACAATTGTTGCTGTCCGCCCGGGTAGTTTACAGGAACCAGTTGGGTTTTGCATGGTAGGTAGGTTTTGGGTTAAGTCAAAAGAAGCCCGTAGAATCCGGCTGAGGAATCCTTGACGGGAGAAACGCGCCGCCAATTTCTTCGGCGATGAGCGATGGGCGGGGCCGGGGAGGGTCGGCTAGCGAGCCGTGGTCCAAGGATAAGCCGTTCGGGTAGGTAGGCGAAGTTAGGTCGGTGCTTGCAGTCTTTTTCGGTTTTGGTGCAGGGTCCGCGATCATTCTGGATCGGTCGGTCCAAAAACCAAGAAGGAAAGTCCTCGGGACCGCGGGTGTTTGGGGGAAGTTAAAAAATTAGCAAAGAGGTAATTGGCAGAAAATCCTGTATTTACATGAAAGTCGAGAGGAGAGGGCGCGAGTAACTGGGAGGAAATGCCCAGATAGGTTTTTACAAGGAGAGGGAACCTTTCCAATTCCGTTGGAACTTACATCGGTAAGTAGGGCCGCTTCCTCTTGATTGTCAGGCTTACTTCCTTCAGATGCTCATTTGTGTCGCTCCCTACCCCGCGATTGAGTTGCCTTGGCCTAGTCGCGGCCCTGCTGTTCGGTCTGGGCGGGGTTCCGGTGCGTTCCGCCCCCTCGTCCTGGCAGGCGCGGGTCTGGCAGGTCGAGGACGAGCCCGACGCCAACATCCGCGGGGTGGTGCAGACCCCGGATGGGTTTTTATGGATAGCCACGTTGGACGATCTGCTGCGTTTTGACGGCTTCCAGTTTGAGAAATACCGTTTAAGCGATTTTTGCGCCGTTACGCAAAAAATCCGCCTTCTCCTGGAAGGACGCGACGGCAGCCTGTGGCTGGCATTGGAAAACGGCCCCGTCGTCCGTCTGCGTCCGGGCAAGGTGAGCGTCTTTGATACGCGGCAGGCTGACTCGATTCCGCAAACCCTGGTAGAAGATGGCGACGGCGCGATTTGGGTCAGCTATAACCGCGGATCGGTTTGCCGCATCCAGGACAGCCAAGTGGCCCAAATCACCGCCGGGCTGCCGGGCGGCGCCGGCGCGATCCTCGCCACCGACCGGCAGGGCCGGGTTTGGTTTGCCAAGCGTGGCGAGATCGGCCTCTTTCGCGGCGACAAATTCGAGGTTCTGCTGCACCGGGAAAACATGACCACCCGCCTGACGGCGGCGGCCGACGGCGGCATGTGGATTTTTTCCGGCGTTCATTTGCTCAAGTACAAGGACGGAGGGGAACTGCTCTCCTGCGGATCGATCGAGGCGCTGAATTCCCAGCTGCGCGCGACCGTGTTGCTCGAGGGGTCTGACGGCTCGGTCTGGATCGGCACGCAAACCGGCGGCCTGCTTCATTTCGACGGGACCCGTTTCGAGGGTGTGCCCGCGTCGCACCGCACGATCAACAGCCTGTTGCAGGATCGCGATGGGAACGTCTGGGCCGCGACCGGCGCAGGGCTGACCCGTATCCGCCCCCGGGCCATCACGGTGGAGGGAGCCGATGCGGGCCTGCCTTCCGAGGCGGTGCAGTCGCTTTGCGAGGACACTACGGGGGTGCTCTGGGCCGGCACGAAGGACGCGGCGCTCGTCCGCCGCCAGGAGCAGGGCTGGCAGCCGGTCATACTGCCGACCGACCCGGCATTTGAGCCGGTGAGCCGCATTGCGGCGGATCCGGCCGGTGGAATTTGGGTCGGCACCAAACGCTACAAGCTGCATCGCTTTCAAAACGGAGCATGGACGACATGGGACCAGAGCGACGGGCTTACCGCCCATACCGTCACGGCGCTCTATATCAGCCGTGCCGGCCAGGCCTGGGTGGCGGGGGAACAGCCGACCATGCTCGCCTGCGTCGCGGCGGGGAAAATCCGGCTTTTGCCGCTGCCGGCCGGAACGGAGCGGATTTGGTCGATCACCGAGGACGCGGCCGGCAACATCTGGGCGGGAGGCGACAGCGGCACCCTGCTGCAGATTGACCCCTCCGGGCAGGTGATCCCTCGAAACGCCAAGGGTTCCGACCGGCCGACGATCCGTTGCCTGCACGCCACCGCCGACGGCACCCTCTGGCTCGGTACGGATGGCGGTGGGCTGGGCCGGCTCAAGGACGGCCGGCTCAGCTTTATTACTTCCGCCCAGGGCCTGGCGGCCGATCACCTTTCGCAGATCGTCACGGACGGGGAGGGCTGGTTCTGGTTTGGCGCCGCCGGCGGAATTTTCAAGGTCCGGCAGGACGAATTGAACGCGGCGGCCGACGGGCGGCTCGCCCGCCTGCACTGCGTGCGTTACGGCGGCCAGGAAGGGCTGACGGGCCTGCATCCGGCGCCGGACGACTGGGATTCGGCGCTGCGGACCCGCGACGGCCGGGTGTGGATGCCGATGGGCCAGGCGCTGGCCATCATCGACCCGCACCGGATGAGGGAGGACTTCAGCCCCCCCTCTGTATTCATAACTCGGATACAAATGGACGACCGGGGCGTGGCAGCCTATGGCGGGGTGGTGCCGGCTTCCGTCCCGGACCTGGCCCGTCCGCCGGCCGCACTCCGTCTTCCGCCCGGCCATCGCCGGCTGCAGTTCGATTTTACCGCCTTGAATTTCCATGCCCCGGAGGGCATCCGGTTCCTTTTTCAGCTGGAGGGATTCGACAACCGCTGGATCGACGCCGGCACCCAGCGGTCCGCCAGTTATTCCCGGCTTCCGCCCGGCCGGTATGTGTTTCGCGTCAAGGCGCGCGGCGGCGACCGGGAGTGGAACGAGAGGGGGGCGGCGGTCGCCTTGGTCGTCACGCCCTTTCTCTGGCAGCGGTGGTGGTTCCAACTGGCCGCGCTGGCGGCCTTCACCCTCGTGGTCGCACTCGTCGTCCGTTATGTTTCCCACCACCGCCTTCGTCTCAAGTTGCGGGCGCTGCAGCAACGGACCGCGCTGGAAGAGGAGCGGTCGCGGATCGCGCGCGACCTGCACGACGACCTGGGCAGCCGCCTGACCAGCATGGTCCTGTTGAACGAACTGGCGGTGCAGGGCCGCGTGCCGCAGGAAAAGGCGGTCACCCATGCCCGGGAAATTTCCTCCGCCGCCCGCAGCATCATCCAATCGCTCGACGAGACGGTCTGGGCGGTCAACCCCCGCAACGACGCCCTGCCGCACCTGATCAATTACATCGGCCAGTACGCCGCGAATTTTCTCCAGCTCGCCAATGTGCGCTGCCGCCTCGACCTGCCGGACCGGCCGCCGGACCGCACCGTCTCCGCCGAGGTCCGGCACAATCTTTTCCTGACGGTGAAGGAGGCGCTGAACAACGCCGTCCGCCATGGCCGGCCCAGCGAGGTGCGGCTCCGCGTCACCGTGACGGACCGGGAGCTCAAGCTGGAGGTGGAGGATGACGGCCGGGGGTTTGCCCGCCCGCCCGACGACCCCTCCGCGGACGGGCTGCGCAACATGCGCGGGCGGATGGAGGCGATCGGCGGCCAATTCCAGATTGAGAGCACGCCCGGCGTCGGCACCCGCGTGGTCCTGACCTTTTTCTGGCTCCAACGCCCTTGATTTTTTTCCAAACGAAGGAAAATCTTTTCGTTTCCCCAACCACTCCAGCCATGGCCATCACTGTCTCCCTTGTTGAGGACGATCGCGAAACGCGGGAGCGATTGGAGGTTTTGTTGAACGGTGCGGCCAACGTGCGCTGCCTGACCAGCTATGCCTCGGGGGAAGAGGCGCTGCGCGGGATTCCGGCGGAAAAACCCGACGTCGTCCTCGTCGACATCAACCTTCCCGGCATGAGCGGCATCGAGTGCGTCATCCGTCTGAAGGCGAAGCTTCGCGAGCTCCGCGTCCTCATGTTGACGACGTATGAGGACAGCGAGCGCATTTTCGATTCTCTCCGCGCCGGCGCCAGCGGGTATCTGCTGAAAAAAGCCGGTTATGCCGAGTTGATCCAGGCGATCGAGCAGATCCACGCCGGTGGCGCGCCGATGTCGATGCAGGTCGCGCGCCAGGTGGTCGGTTATTTCCATCAGTTCCAGCGGACCGCCTCCGACATGGAAAAGCTCACCGCGCGCGAGCAGGAGATCCTCGCTCTTCTCGCCCGGGGCTGCCTGAACAAGGAGATCAGCGACCAGCTCAACATCAGCGTCAGCACCGTCAGCACCCACGTGCAGCATATCTATGAGAAGCTGCACGTGCAGTCGCGCACCGCCGCCGCGGCCAAGTTTTTCGGCCGGGGCTGAGCGGCCGGCGCGGGGACGGGAGCCCGCCCGCTGGGCCCGCGGAATCGTGTGAACATACGATAGGCGCCTTGAGGTGGATCCGGTAAGGTCGGACCTCGCCCCAAAAGATCCCCCCTTCGCTTTTGTGGGCGGCAACCCCCAACCCCATCCCCACGCATGAAAAAGAAGCTTCTCGTCACCCTTGTTCCCCTCCTGATCGCCGCAGCCTCCAGTTTCGGCACGGTCTATTTTCAAAACAACGGCACCAAGGAGGGCTGGCCGAATTATCCGCAGACGCCGCAGGCCCACGGCACCATCACCGACGTGTCCAGCCCCACGTTTCACAGCACCTCCTCGATCAAGTTCACCCAAACCTGGATTCCGAATTACACCGGACGTTATCATTCCGAGGTGGACTATCAGGGCACGCAGTTCACCGGCAGCACCCGCTACTACGGCACCACGCTGTTCCTCCCCGCCAATTGGAATCGCGCCGACTCCAAGGTCTCCATCCAGCAATGGGCCGGCACCGGACCGTGGATCATCATGGAGGTGAGGGGATCCAACCTCGTCGTCCTCCCCCACATCGCGGGCATCACCACCATCACCGGAATCACCCCTGGCGCCTGGATGCGCATCGTCACCCAGCTGACGGACGCGACCAGCGGCACCTTCGCGGTCTGGGTGAACGGCAGCAAGAAAATCACCCTTAACGGCAACCTTGTCGCGCCCGCGCCGAACGGCAACGTCCGCTGGTCCGTCGGTGAATACGTCACCGGCTGGACGGGGGTTACGACCAAGCCCTCGCCGTCTTATCGCGAGCTTTATCACACCCATTTCCGGATCGCTTCCTCTTATGCGGAAGCCGAACCGGCGAACTGGTAGTATTAGTCGGTCAGTACAGGGGAAAAGCGGCCGTGCCCACCCCGGCGCGGCCGCTTACTCCATTTTGTTTACCAATGTAAGCCACGGCGGCGTTGGAAACGCCACCGCGCTGCTGCATTACCGCGGCACTGACCCCCAGATTACCCTACCTTTTGTGGGGTCATTTGTACTGATTCACACTCAACCCCCCTGTACATGACTAAGAAGCTATTACCCCTGTTTGCTTTTATGGCGACCGCGGCCCTCTCCAGCTCCGGCTCGGTCTTTTTCCAGAACAACGGCACCAAGGAAGGCTGGCCGAATTATCCCCAGACGCCCCAGGCCAAGGGCACCATCAGCGACGTGAGCAGCCCCACGTTTCACAGCACTTCGTCGATCAAATTCACCCAGACCTTCGTGAAAGGTTACACCGGCCGGTACCATTCCGAGGTGGACATGGAAGGCGCGTCCAACACCGGTCTAGACCGCTACTTTGGCATGACCGTCTACCTCCCCGCCGGCTGGCCCTACGCCACGGATCAGGTCAATATCCAGCAATGGGCCGGTACCGGACCGTGGGTCATCATGCGCATCGACGGGCCGGACCTGGAAGTGCTGTTCGATCATCTTCCCGGTCTCAACGCCAAGCCGCATATTTTCCACAACTTCCCCATCGGCACGTGGACGCGCATTGTCACGCACATCCATAGCGTGGCTTCCGGTGGCATCTTCGAAGTCTGGGTCAACGGCAACAAGGTCCTCAGCCAAAAGGGCAATTTCGTTCCACCCGGCAATGGCGGAAAGATGCGCTGGTCCACCGGCTGCTACGTCTCCGGCTGGTGGAAGAAATCTTCGCCCCAAGGCCCGTCCACTCGCATCGTCTACGGCACGCATTATCGTGTCGCTTCCTCTTACGCGGAAGCCGAACCCGCCAACTGGTAATTACGCTCGTTATTTGGGTGGTGACAGCCGGGTTTATACCCCTCTCGGCTGCCCATCGCCTAAGCCAAATGGGGCGCGCGGCGCGTCATCAACTTCCCGCGCGCCTCCCTCTTTTCCCTCCCGCATCGAATCTTTCCAAAAATGAAAACCCTGTCCTTACCGCGCTCGTCAATTCGAGCCGCTTCCGCCGTGCTCTGCCTGCTGTCCCTCGGCCTCGCCGGCCGGCTTTCTGCGCAGACCACGCTTAACTTCGAGGCCGAGAGCCTCCATTACACCGGCACCGGCGCCACCACCTCGGTCCAGACCGACGCCAATTCCAGCGGCGGCAAGTGGGTCGAACTCGCCGGCAACAGCACCGGTGACCATATCGACTTCACCGTGCCGAACGTTCCCGCCGGCACCTACCAGTTGAAGATGGAATGGAAAGGCAACAACAGCCGCGGCATCCTCCAGCTCGCGGTCGACGGCGCCAACCTCGGGCCCACGCTCGACCAGTACGCCTCGGGCCAGAC